>DASPSB010000330.1:0-10708 GCA_035624135.1 Candidatus Acidiferrales bacterium
TGCCAGCATGGCGATGAAGTACAGCTTCTGCGCCGCGCTCCGGGCTGCGTCCGGGCTCACAGTGACCTGAGGCGTCGGCGCCACCCGCAGCATTTGGATGATTCCCCAGGCGCCCGCAACGATCGTGGCCCAGTAAATTACACGCCAGATTTTTCGCAGTGTGCTGACCGGCTTCTTGGCCGGCGGCGCTGCTGCCGCGTTCGGACTTGGTGATTGGGCACCGGTCATGGCATTCGGTCTTTCCCCTGTTGGCTACTCCGCCTTGCTCTCCGCCGGCCGGCCCGTTCCCTCGCCCTTTAAATATTTGGCATACCACGCCAAATATCGTTCAAAACGGTCCTTCAGGTGAGTCGGCTTGGTGAATCCGTGATATTCGCCGGGGTATACCACCAGCTCCACGGGGCGCCCCATCGTCTTCAGCGCCTCGTAGAGTTGCTCGGAGTTGATGATCGGTACGTTCCAGTCGATCTCTCCGCCCATGATCAGCGTCGGCGTGTGGATGTTTTCCACTTTGTTGAAGGGCGACAGCCGCTCGTAAATCTCGCGGTTTTTCCACGGCGGCCCGAACTCCAGGTTGTATTGCCGTTGGTAGTGGTCGTGTCCGTAGTTTGTGATGTAGAGCACCTCGCTCGCGCCCGTGATGGCAGCCTTGAACCGGTTTGTATTCACGATGCAATAGTTCGTCATGATCCCCCCGTAGGACCAGCCGCCCACGCCCAGCCGGTCCGGGTCCGCAATGCCCCTAGCGATCGTGTAGTCGACGAACGTCATCACGTCGATGTACTCTTTGTCGCCCCAATCCGCAAAAATGGCCTGCGAGAATGCTTGGCCGTAGCCGGACGACCCGCGGTAATTCGGCTGGATCACCACGTAGCCGGTGGCCGCAAAGAGCTGCGCAGTGAAATCAAACGACGCATTCGTCTGGCTCACTGGCCCCCCGTGCGGCCGCAGAATCGTCGGATAGCGCAACTCGGGATTGTAGGCCGGCGGATAGGTGATGTTTCCCGCGACTTCGGTCCCGTCTTTTCCCTTGGCTTTCGCGTATTCCACCTTTCCCAAACGAACACTGGACAGGAACGCATCGTTCACATGCGAGATGCGCGTCGTCTGCCCTCGGCCAAGGATGAACACCTCGTCGGGCACTTGCGGCTCGCCGATCGTGAGCGCGACGGCGCCCTCGCGGTTCATCGAAAAATCCCTCACCACGAGCCGCCCCGGCGTCAGCCGCGTCACCTCGCCTGTTGCCACGGAGATCCGCGCCAGTGGCTCCACGCCGTCCTCTTCCACCTGTGCGTAAATCGACTGTCCGTCCGGTGCGAAGCGCGGGCGCCGGACGTTTCTGTCGAGTTTCTGCGTCAGCACGCGCGCTTCGCCGCCCTGCGCGGACGCAATCACCAGATGGTGCGTCGCATAATCCTGTGCCTTCGCATCCGTCTGGCTGACACACGCGATCCATTTTCCGTCCGGGCTCCAGGCCGGCGAGTGATCCGAGCCATCATTCGTAGTTACCTGCACCAGGCTTTTCCCTTTGTCCGGATTGTCCGCAGCCACCACCCAGATGTCCGTGTTGTAGTTCGCGTCCGCGTCCGGCGTGCGGTTGCTCGTGAACGCCAGAAACCGTCCGTCAGGCGACCATGCCGCCTCCGAGTCGTCAAAGTCGCCGGAAGTCACTTGGGTCGTCGCCTTCGTTGCCACATCGAAGACGTAAAGGTGTGTGCGCCGGCGGTCCAGATAGCCCACCGTATCGAATTTGAATTGCTGGCGGTCGATCACCCAGGGGTGTTGGGCGTGTTTCTCCGGCTTTCTCCCGTCCTTGGCGCGCTGTGCGGCTTCGAGATCTTCAGGCGACGGGTCCCGAAGAACCAGGAGCATTCGTCCCCCCGCGGGAGACCACTCGAAAGCATCCACGCCCTGGACCGTCTCCGTCAATTGCTGCGCTTCGCCTCCGCCCATGTAGAGCTCCCACACCTGGGTCTTCGCTCCCTCGCCTCGCGAAGAAAGGAAGGCAAGGTATTTTCCGTCCGGGCTCCAGCGCGGCGAGGAGGAGTTCTCGCCTTTCGCCGTCAGCGGGATGGCCTCGCCGCCCGAGGCTGGCGACATCCAAATCTGCTGCGTGGATTTGTCCTCTTTCAGATTGAGCGTCCGCACCGGGTAGGCCACCCATCTGCCGTCGGGACTGATCTGTGGGCTGCCCACATCCTTGATGGACAGAAAATCGTCCACCACCAGGTTGCGCGGCGCGGCAGGCGCCGTCGTTTGCGCTTGTACTGCTACAGCCATTGCCGCCAGCGCAGCTACCAAACCGATCATGCGAACAGCTCTCCGAGGATTCATTGCGGGATTCTCCTTTGCGCGAATTATTCGCGCAGGGCTTCAAGTCTTTTCCTGGCTTCTCGAGCCTGCTCCAGCACGTGCTCGCGTTCGGCTGCTGAATTCCAATCCGCATAGTGTTCTACGTCTTCCTGCAGGCGGTCGAGCCAGGCGAGAAAGTACGCCGCGTCCTCCGCCGAACGTGCCGGCTTGCCTCCCACCGTGATATATACCGGGCTCGTCGTCGCGTAGGGATAGATGTCCAGCACCGGATATTCGGCGTGCTCCGCCCACGCGCGCAGCACGCACCAGCCGCTCTTCTCCATCGGCACCGTGCCGCTCGCCCGTGCGCCGGTGCGGCTCGCGTCCATTTCCAGCGCGCGCACCACGCGTCCATTGCACACTACTTCCAGGTGGTCCACCGCGACTATGGACGCCATCGCCGCTGTGAACAATACGTCCCCGGACTTCTCGAGCTTCACCTCTCCACCGATCGCCTCCCCGCCCAGCGTGAAGCGCAGCAGCGGACCGTTCGTCGCAAACGACCGTCCCCGCTGCAGTCCGTCGAGAAACGTGTCCATCCGCAGCGGGCCCTCCGGGACCCGCACGTATACGCGGTTCATTCCCACCGGCCCGCGCAACGATGCGAAATTCGCCATTGCGTCCGTTCCCGCTCCCGTCGGCAGATGGAATCCCAGATTCAGCAGCCGGTACCACACCGCAGCCGTCGATTTGTGGTCGCTGAACCCGACCACCTCGATGTAATCGAGTTTTCCCAGCGCCGCGTCCACCGGCAGCGAATCGTGCAATGGCTCTGTGCGCTTCCCCGGGTCCGGCACTTCCTCGAACGGATGCACCGCGCCAATCAGCGCGCCTTGCTCCCGGCCCATGTCTGCCACATCCGCGTTGGTCGGCGCCAGGCTCGCCGAAGCCGTCATCGGATACCCCGCGTAGATCGGCACGAGTAGATGTTTCGTCAGGCCCAGCACCCCGCGGTGGCCCCAGTAGCTGGTGTGAAATTCTTCGCCGTGCCCCAGCAGAAAGTCGCTCGTGGATACGGGATCGAGCGCCCCGCGGAAGTAGGCCTCGTCCGGAACGCGCTCCTCTTTATTGACGATCAGGTTGTGCACCACGTTCAGATTTTCCGCGCGCGCCTGCGCCGCCAGGTTCTCCGGCGTGTTCCGGTACGCCCCGCCGTAGTTCATGTGCACGTGCAGGTCGCCGCCCACCCAGCGTCCTTTTGAATCCTCCGGGAGCGGTAATTGTTCCAGTTTCACGCTCACACTACTGCGCCCACCCGCGGGCATTTCTCCCTGCCGTCGTCCCACAGTATTTTCGAATCCGCGCATCACCTCGACCGTAAACTTCCCCGCCGGAATCACCAGTGTCGATTCCCCAGCCGTGTGGAAATAGTGCGCTTCGAAAGGCCGTTCTTTCCGGTCGTAGCCGTCGTCGGCGTGCATCCAGGCATTCGCCGGTGCATACGCGCGTCCGTCCGGGCCGGTCACACTCACCCGCGCGGACACCGGCTTGCTGTCCGCGCCCAGAACCGCGATGCGCAGCTCACCCGTCGGCCGGCGGTAGTGCAATTCGTGCGGAACAACGGGCCGCTCGTCCCCGCCCGGCACTTCGACCGTCCAGAGCTGCACGTTTCCGTCGCGGTTGGAAATGAACGCGATACGCCGGCCGTCCGGTGACCACCGCGGATTGATGTTGTCGTAATCGCCGTACGTCAGCGCCAGCGGATTCTCCCCTGTCGCTGGCATCCACCAGAGCTGGTGCCATTGCCGTCCCGTGTAGGAGCCGAATACCACCCGTGCGCCGTCAGGCGAAACGTCGGGCCGCGCTTTCCACGTGGTCTCCTCGTAATGGATTTCCCGCGCTTCCGCCCCGGGCCGAGCTTCCATCCGCCAGAAGCCGCCGCTCCCATAAATGTGTCCGCGGTTGGAAATAAAAAGAATCTCCCTTCCATCACGCAGCCACACCGGACTGATCTCTGTATCGAACGCGCTGTAGTAATAGCGCGGCAACGAACTCCGTGTTTCCCCCGTCCAGCGCTCCACATTTTGCAGTTTGCCGCCGCGGATCTCCGCCCCGAAAATGTGGAAGCGCCCGTGGTATTGCGTCGAGACCCACACGAGTCGCGTCCCGTCCGGAGACCATCGCGGCTCCACGTTCACCGCGCCCGTGTGCGTCAGTTGCCACGACTCCCGCGTCGAAATCTCCTGCAGCCACAACTCCAGCGCATCCTGGTTGTATTTCGTATAGACCACGAACCGGCCATCTGGCGACGCATCCGGCTGGTAGTCGTAGCCCGGCCCGTCGGTGATCTGTTCTGCGGCCTGAGAATCAATCGGTTGCCGCCAGAGCGTCCCGCCCATCGAGTAGACCAGCGTCCGGGAATCCGGCAGCCACGCCGCGCTCGACGGGCCTGTGGTGAGCTGCGGCAAATACATCTCTCGGTAGTAATAAGGGTGCGGCAGATCGATCTGCGGCAAGACCAGTGCGCGGTCTGCCGCCGCCATCGCGGCGAATAGAAGCGCGCAGCAGCAACCGATCATCGCTTTCGTTCGCACCGCGGCCCCCGGGCAACTTCTTCTTCAATAGCGCGTTTTCGCGGAGAGAACGTACGGCGGCGCACCCGGATAGCGCAAGCCTTTTCCCGCGGCAGCGTCGCTTGCGTAAGCCGCGCCGCCCGTTTTCAGCCTCGCGCGGTCTTAACTAATGGCGGGGTTCGTTCTTATAGAACAGGAATTCTTCCACGACGTGATAGATCGCCGAGCTGGCCACGTCGTAACCGAATCGCTTCCCAAAGATTGCCGCCGTGCGATCGCTATGGTGGTGCCACGCCGTGGCAGATCCAGTCGCTACCAGGATTCCAAGCAGGTGCGAGGCATTGAATTCGTTGGTTCCGCTGTCGGACTGTGTCACGACCACCGACTTCAGCGCATAGCCCAAGCGACGGCCAAATCCTCTTTTCGTGTCCGGGTGATAGCGCGGGTCCTGATGCATTATTGACGCAAAGGCGTAGTCGCCCACCACCGCTCCTACCGCGTTCTGCCCAAACGCCGATCCCCATCGATCCAGAAATCCTTCGCCGCCCATTCCGTAGTCTCGGTCAGCACGCGTGTTCTCCGCCATGCCAAGCCCCGCCGCGCCCGCAGAGCCCAGTATGCCGGGAAAGAGCGACTGCTTGATGGCGCGCTCGAATTTCCGCTTGGGCGTCAGCGGCTTGCTGAAATCCTCCCGGAATTTTGCAAGCAAACCACCGGAGCTCGCAGATTTGGCGGCGGGAGTATCGGGCGCATGAGCGGTTTGCACCGCGGGTGTTTCAGAACTAGGAATGTTTGCAGCGGGAAAGATGGTTGGAGAAAAATCTTCCGCCGCTTTGAGCTCGCCCGCCCCTGCCTGCGACCCAGACTCCTGAGCCAGCAGCCGTTGCGGCATTGCCGGGACCAGCCAGCACGCCAGCACAGCCACGAACGGCCATTTCCCCACCTTGTCCCGTCCTTCCGGATCGCGCGTTCGCGGAACAAAATCCCGTTCGATTTCGGCAACTATCCTACGTCGGCTCTCCAGGCCGGCAAATGCAAATCCTCAGCGTGTGAGCAACACGAAACGCGCGCAGAATATTGCCCTTCACTCGGCCAAAGCTGAGCGCAGGGGGGCTAGGCTGGCATCCGTTCTTTTGCAGGTCAGGCGGGGTTCCCCATCGTGCGGCGCTGCTGGTAACACTCGCGGCAAAACACCGGGCGGCCCTGCGTGGGTTTGAACGGGACTGTCGTTTCTTTACCGCACTGTGAGCAGATGGCCCTCGTTTCGGTGCGCCCGGCGTTCCCGGAGGGCGCGCCGGAACTCCGGTTGGCCTTGCAGCTCTTGCATCGCTTCGGCTCGTGGCGAAAGCCTTTGTCCGCGAAGAAGGACTGCTCGCCCGCTGTAAAAATGAACTCTGTCCCGCAATCTACGCACTTGAGTACTTTATCCTGGTACTCCATAGGGTGCTCCGAATGGACCGGTTCGCAAGCCCCTTGGCAGCCCGGCGCGAAAGAGATTGTTTCCTCCTCCTCGCCGGGCTCCCAGACGTGTACCCCTGGCGCTACTCTTGCTCCCGGCGCATCTTCTTGCGCATGCGCTTCCGCGACAGGGCGGCCTTCGCCCGGCGCTTTTCTCCAGGTTTCATGTAATAGCTGTGCTTCTTGATTTCTTTGATGATGTCCGCTTGTTGCACCCGGCGCTTGAACCTACGCAGGGCGCCCTCCAGCGACTCACCTTCCTGAATAATGACTTCCGTCAAAGGGAAAACACCTCCCAACCACCGTTGAATTTGAAGGAAACAGCGAGGAAGTGGCTCTCGCGAAGCCTTGCACGGTGTCTGAGTGCCCCGGTTCTATCCTTCCACCCAGGCACTGTCAAGAAATTTTCTCACGGGCCACTTAGAATTCAAAGTAATTGACGCGCTTTGGTCGAGCCTAATCGTTCATCACTACGCGGCCCGCACGGAATTCTTCACCCGCATTTGCTGTAACCGCACTAAAATAATCCACCCGCAAACGAGCGGGCCAGTCATGGACCGGATGCGCGAAGCCATTGGCGTTCTGATGGCAGGCGGCCAGGGTGAGCGCCTGTGGCCGCTTACGCGTGACCGCGCCAAGCCGGCCGTGCCCTTTGGCGGCGTCTACCGCATCGTCGATGTGACCCTCTCGAATTGCATCAATAGCGATCTCCGCCGCGTCTTCGTCCTCACCCAATACAAAGCGCTGAGCCTCAATCGCCATGTCCGCCGCGGTTGGTCTGTGCTCGCCGGTCACCAGGAATTTATCGACATCCTGCCGCCCCAGATGCGCGTCTCGCGCGACTGGTACCAGGGCACCGCGGACGCCGTCTATCAGAACATCTACTCGATTGGCAGCGAGCGCTCGAGCTTCGTGATCATCCTGGCGGGCGACCACATCTACAAGATGGACTACAAGCGGATGCTCCGGCAGCACGTGGATGCCGACGCGGGAGTGACCGTGGCCACGCTGGAAGTGGACCCTGCGCAGGCGGCGGGACGCTTTGGCGTCGTCGAGACCGACGTTTCCGGGCGCGTCCTCGGTTTCCAGGAAAAGCCGGACCGGCCCAAGCTTTCCGCCACGAATCCCACGAAATCCAATGCCTCGATGGGCATCTACATTTTCAATACCCAGCTCCTGATTCCCATCCTCGTGGAAGACGCCGAGCGCACCGATTCCTCGCACGATTTCGGCAAGGATATTCTGCCTCGCCTCGTGGACCGCTTCCGCGTCTTCGCCTATAACTTCATCGACGAAAATAAGAAGGAAGCGCTCTACTGGCGCGACGTCGGCACGCTCGACGCCTACTACGAGGCCAACATGGACCTGGTGAGCGTCTCCCCGGTCTTCAATCTCTACGACACGGACTGGCCCCTGTGGACCTGGCAGCAGCAATACCCGCCGGCCAAATTCGTCTTTGCGGACGAGAATCGCATGGGCGTCGCACTCGATTCCATCGTCGCTGGCGGCTCCATTATTTCTGGCGGGCGCGTTCGCCGTTCCGTGTTGGGCTACGACGTGCGTGTAAACAGTTTTTGCGACGTGGAGAATACCATTCTGTACAACCACGTGAAGATCGGCCGCTATTCCCGTGTGCGCAACGCCATCATCGATCGCCATGTCCAGCTCCCTGAACATTCCGTGATCGGTTACGACCTCGAGGAAGATCGCAAGCGATACCCCGTCTCGCCAGGCGGCATCACTGTGGTCACCCGCGAAGAATCGATGCTTGAGGAGCCGGAGTAGCGCCGGGAGCCCCGACCAGGAGAACTCATGGCCACGCACATCACCCATGTCCGCGCCCGTCAGATTCTGGATTCGCGCGGAAACCCCACTGTCGAGGCCGAAGTCTTCTTGAGCGGCGGAGAGATGGGACGCGCTGCCGTGCCTTCCGGCGCCTCCACCGGCGAGCACGAGGCGCTCGAGCTGCGTGACGGCGACAAATCCCGCTATCTGGGGAAGGGCGTGCTGAAGGCGGTTCACAACGTCAACGCTGAGATTGGTCCCGCCGTCGCCGGAATGAATGCCGCGGACCAGATTGCGCTCGACCGCCGCATGATTCTGCTCGACGGCACTCCCACCAAGAGCCGGCTCGGTGCCAACGCCATCCTCGCCGTCAGCATGGCCGCGGCCCGCGCCGCTGCCGCGCAGCTCGATCTGCCGCTCTATAAATATCTCGCCCGCTACTCTTCCGATTCCAGCGCGTCCACTCTGCCCGTGCCCATGATGAACATCCTCAATGGCGGCGCGCATGCCGACAATTCCGTGGACTTCCAGGAATTCATGGTCATGCCGGTGGGCGCGCCCAGTTTTTCCGAGGCGTTGCGCGCGGGCGTCGAGGTCTTCCACACCCTCAAAGGCGTCCTGAAAAAGCGCGGCCAATCCACCAGCGTCGGCGACGAAGGCGGCTTCGCCCCCAACCTGCGTTCCAACGAAGAAGCGATCCAATCCGTGCTCGAAGCCATCCAGGCCGCTGGCTACAAGCCCGGTGAGCAAGTGGCCATCGCGCTCGATCCCGCGGCTAGCGAGTTTTACGACAAAGCCTCCGGCAAATACGTCTTCAAGAAGTCGGACAAATCCGCGCACGCTCCCGCCGAAATGGTGGATTGGTGGAAGGATTGGGCCCGGCAATATCCCATCGTTTGCCTCGAAGACGGAATGAGCGAGGAAGACTGGAGCGGATGGAAGCTGCTGACAAGCGAACTCGGCGGCAAACTTCAGCTCGTCGGCGACGATATCTTCGTGACCAACACAAAAATCTTTGCCCGCGGCATCGAACAGGGAATCGGCAATGCGATCCTCATCAAATTGAATCAGATCGGCACCGTCACTGAGACCATCGAAGCGATCGAGATGGCCCGCAAAGCCCGCTACGCCTCAGTGATTTCTCATCGTTCCGGCGAGACCGAGGACACGTTTATTGCCGACCTCGCCGTGGCCACCTCCGCGGGCCAAATCAAAACGGGCTCCGCCTCGCGCACCGATCGTATTGCTAAGTACAACCAGCTCCTGCGCATCGAGCAGGATCTCGGCGCCGCCGCGCGGTTCCCGGGACGCAGCACTCTAGCCAAACGTTCCGTCTAGCCTCGCTGGCTTCCGTCCGCGATACATTCTGCAAAACGCCGCTCTTCCCTTCTGCCTTCCTATTAGGCGTAGAATACGGCCAACCATCCGGGTGCCTCTGGGGCTCGCAAATGAGAACTCGGCGGATCTGGGCGCTTCCGCTCGTCATTCTCGCTCTCGCCGGCGTTGCTTCGGGCAACGATTCGTGGCGGAACAAGCCGTTCTCCCAGTGGAGCGAGAAGGAAGTGCGCCAGATCCTCGAGAATTCTCCCTGGGCGCATCGCATCCGAATGCTGGTCGTAAAGCCGGGCACTCAGGGCGGGGCCTGCCCTTCCGGTAAACCTCCCTGCTCCCAGGACAGCTTCCCCCCCGTGAACAGCTCTCCCACCGAACACAGAAGCACGATGACGGCCGGCGACATCCAAGCTGTGCGAGACATCCGCACGGCCTCCCCGACGCTGCCTCCAGTCGCGAGCGTGGAGGGCACGGCCGTGGTGCGTTGGGCTTCGTCCCGCACCGTTCGTGAGGCCATTTTCCGTAACCGCGTTCAGCGCGGCTTGATCAAGCCCGGGGATTCTCAGCAATCCGGAATATTCGCGCCACCGGACGTCTACATCGTCTATGTGGATTTGCGTGTGTCGTTAGAGGATGTGAAGAAGGTGCCGCAGTCGGGTCTGTTCACCGCGGCGATGGTCCAAAATTCCATTCTCATCCTCAAGAGCACGGGAGAACGCATTTCCCCTCTCGCCGTGAAAACGGCGCCGTTGCCCGAGTTCGACGAGCGCAAAGAGATCGCCATCGGTGCGTTCTACGTTTTCTTTCCGCGAATCGTCGCCGGAAAATCCACACTGCCCGGGAACGAGAGCCTGGTTCGCTTCGAGTGTCCCATCGCTTCCGGCACGATCTCCTTCGAGTTCGAACCTGCAAAAATGGAGCGCGAAGGCTTGCCGGATCTTTGATTCTCTTCGCCTGCTACCCATTCCTTCCTGCGTTTTGTATGCTGGCACTCTATGCCTCGGCCCAAGCCCATCCTTCTCACCATTCTCGACGGTTGGGGATATCGCCCCGAAACACGCGGCAATGCTATCGCTCTCGCCCGGAAGCCCGCCTACGACATGCTGCTTCAGAAATTTCCCAACACACTCGTCCATACCTCAGGGCCGTTCGTCGGCCTTCCCGAAGGACAGATGGGCAACAGCGAAGTCGGCCACCTGAACATCGGCGCCGGCCGCGTCGTGCATATGGACATCACGCGGCTCGATCTGATGATCCAGACCGGCGAG
>DASPSB010000332.1:0-2245 GCA_035624135.1 Candidatus Acidiferrales bacterium
CACTCCGCGCGCTTCCACCGTCGAATCCGCGCGCACCACGTACACCATCTGCCCGCTCTGGCCCACCTGCACCGCCTCGCTCGGCACCACCACGCGGTCCGGTTCTTCCGATAAGCGCAGTGTGACGTTCACGAATTGGCCCGGCCAGAGCCGTCGCTGCGGATTCTCGAACGTTCCTTTCAGGCGGATGGTCCCGGTCGTGCGGTCCACCGCGTTGTCCACAAAGGTGAGCTGGCCGCGTTCGATTTGGCCGGGTTCCTGGGCAACCTCCGCGTCCACGCCCAGGCGGCCCGCGGCGGCAAAGCGCTTCACTTCCGGGAGACTTTGCTCGGGAACGTTGAAGGAAACGTAGATCGGCTGGATCTGGTTGATCACCACCATGATGGGCACATCGTTTTCCTTCACCACGTTGCCGGGATAAACCAGCACGCTGCCCACTCGGCCGTCGATGGGCGAAGTAATCGTGCAGAAGGAGACTTTCAGCTTGGCCGCTTCGATGGCGGCGCGATCGGAACGAACGGTGGCTTCGTCGGCGGCCGCGGCGGTGCGCATGTCCTCGTATTGCTGCTTGGACGCGACACCAGCCTGAAAGAGTTCATCGAATCGCCGGGCCTGCGCCGCCGAGTTCTCGCTCTTGGCCACGTCGCGTTCGAGCGAGGCTTCGGCCTGGTGCAGGTCGGCTTCAAAGGGGCGTTTGTCGAGGGTGAAGAGCAACTCGCCTTTCTTGACGTCCTGGCCTTCGCGGAAGCTCACGCTCTCAACCACGGCGGAGACGCGGGATTTGAGCGATACGTTGGAATAGGCCTCGACGTTGCCGATTGTGCGCACCTCCAGCGGGACCGTGCGGCGCTCCACGCGGGCTACGCGAACGGGAACGGTGGCTGCGGCGGCTGCTTGCGCCTGCTTTCCGCTGTTGGAGGAGCAGCCGGCAAATAGAGCGGCAAGAACGATGGCGGCACAAGCAGCGAGCAAGGCGCGAGATGAAATTGCGGCGTTCATGGGCCCCTGTGGCGCGAAAGCAAACATAGCGTAGCACATGGGGAGGAGTTGAGGCGGCCCGCCGCTCAGCGAACGCGCACTTTAAGACAGTTCGAAGCCGCCGCCCCTTGCCCCCTTGTGCGGATTCCGATCGAAACCGCCGGGCAGCCCTTTCCGCCACTTCCTGGGATGCCCCGCCTTGCGTTGTGCCCCGGGGGCACACCCTCTGAAAATTGCGGGCCAGTGTTTTCCTCGTTCCAGGTTTCCGCGGCGTTCCTGGAGGCTCCTAGCGCGTTCTTCTGTCGGTTGTTTTTTGGCCCTTTCCGGGAGTTCCGCGCCTGTGCTGGCGAAGCCAAGCAGCAGCCGCTGGCCGCTTGTGGGGTTCCAGCTCACTGCTGCGCGCGTAAGGCGCTGATTTGTGAGAAGGGCACGGTGGTCAGGCACGAATCTGAATCCAGTGGAGATCTGTGCTACAACCCTCTCCATGCGATGCGCGATTGTGCCACTGACACTCTGTTTCCTTTGGGCGCCAGCTTTCGCACAGAGCCGCGTTGCCGTTTTCGGCGGCCCTCCGGTTGGGCGGACGGTCGTCTGGATTCTCGGCGCCGACGGAAAAATGTCGGAATACGACGGTACCGATTTCCATCCTTGGGCGACGGGATTGGCATTGCCCGCCGGCGCGCGCAAGCATCCCGAAAATATCTCCATCAGCCGCAGCGGAACCGTCATTTACGCGGACACGATCCCCGGCACGCATCTGCTCCGCTTATGGAGCTCGAACAGGTACGCGCACGAACTCACCGGTGGCTCCCAGGAGACACGCCCGGGGAATAATGGAAGGTCCATCGAAACCTGGGCTACGCCCGTCGTCTACTTCAGCGACGATGGTGCACGCTTCTACTGGTTCGAAAACCGCATGACGGTGACCTCCGGCGGCGAAGGCAATATCTCGCGCACGGGCGAGTTCGCTTCCTGGACGACCGACCTGCGAGGCGAAAACCTGAGCCCCGTTGTGAGCTTCCCCTTGGCTGAATGCAAATGCGACACAGGGGCCTGTGAGGAAACCTGCCCGGAGATTTCGGTCTGGGCGCCGAACACCGGTGTTTCCGACTTTTTCTTTCTCACCCGCTGGGTCCAGGGCCAGATCCAATCGAAGTATGAGGGGACCGATCTCTACCGCTTCGCGAACGGCAAGTGGTCGGCGCAAAAAATCGAACAGCCAGTCGAAGTCTTCCTCGATGCCGCCAACGGAGGTGACTTCTACCTT
>DASPSB010000344.1:0-7371 GCA_035624135.1 Candidatus Acidiferrales bacterium
CTCGCGGCGGCGCCTGCCGCCGCAGCGGCTGCAGCTCCCGCCCCGGCCGGAAAGCCAACGGTGCCCGCTGCCGCTCCTCCTCCCCCTCCCCGTCCTGCCGCAGTAGCCCCTCCCCCGCCACCACCGCCACCCGCCGCGCGCCCGGCCAGCGATCCGGAAGTCACGGCTCAGCTCGAGAAGCCGCGGCACATAGAACCGCCACCGCCCACGCAACCCGGGCCGGTCGCCAGCCACTACACGGGAACTCTTCCCAAATCGCGCGCCACCGCGCGATCCGCAAGCAAGCGGCACTGGGGACGCGTCATCGTCGTCCTGCTGGTCCTTGCTGCGATTGTCGGCCTGCTGATTTGGCGCCTGGCTCCTAAAATTCGCAAGCTCTCGCTCTCCTCCAGCCACCATATGCGCACCACCAGACTCTGCGCCACACGCCTTCCCGCTCGCGCGTCGCCGAGTATTCGCGCCCGGTTGTCGTAGGACTGCCTGCTGGCAGGAAGAGTCAATGCGCCACATCCGGACGAATCAGTTCCGCTTCGGCCCCATCGAGCACCACTTCCAGTTCGCGGATCAAATCCGGATCCCACCACCCTCGCTGAACCTCTTCGTACATCGTGGCCAGCGCCTGCTCCCGCGTAAACGCCTTTCGGTACGGCCGGTCGGTGGTCAGCGCGTCGTAAATATCCACCGTGCTGAGAATGCGTGCCGTCAGCGGAATCGCATTTCCCTTCAACCCGTCCGGATAGCCGCTTCCGTCCAGCTTCTCGTGGTGATGCCGAATGATGGGAAGTACGTTCCGGAACGATTTGAGAGGCGCGCATATCCTCTCTCCCACCACCGGATGTTGTTCCATCAGCTTTCGTTCCTCCGGCGTGAGTCTCCCCGGCTTCCTGAGGATGTGCTCCGGTACGGCCACCTTACCCAGGTCGTGGACGATTCCTCCGCGCCGCAGAGCAACCTGGAATTCCTGCGTCAGCCCGATGCGCTTCCCCATCGCCTCCGCGTAGATAGACAGCCGGTCGCAATGGCCCACTGTGTACGGGTCTTTTGCCTCGATGCTGTTGGCCAGGCTAAAGAGCACCGTCTCCGCGCTCTCCAGTTCGTCGGTGAACTGTTTCAGCCTCAGCAACGAACGCACGCGAGCCATCAGTTCCGCGCGGTCCACCGGTTTGCTCAGAAAGTCGTCCGCGCCGCCTTCAATCCCCTTGATGCGGTCTTCGCTTTTGTTCAAGCCGGTCACCAACACGACGGGAATCAACCGCGTCGCCGGGTCCGACTTCGCCTGTCGGCACACCGAGAAGCCGGTGCAGCCCGGCATCATCACGTCCAGCAGCGCCAGGTCCACGTGCTGCGATTGCAGCAGTTGCAGCGCCTCCAGTCCGTCCGCCGCCTCAATCGTGCGATAGCCTTCGTATTGCAGCAATTCGGAGAGAATTTCCCGGTTCGCCTCTTCGTCGTCGGCGATCAGAATAGTGGCTCCCAGCATATTCCTGTGAGTCATGGCCGCACCCTGGGCTTTCGTCGGATTCCTTCTGCCGACCTCACTAGCCTGGACTGCGAACTTGGATCGCAAGACCCGGGCCCTTCATTCCGCACATGGCAAAAAAAACGCAATGACACCCCACGCCCATGTGCGTCTTAGGATGGCTGTACCGCCCGGCCCGGGGCCGTTCCCTTGTATCTATCGGCAACCGTTTCCGCGAACTTCAGGGAGTTGCGAAAAGACGAGACTTTCCGATCCATAAAATCTCAGGCTAGCGCCGCTGGGGAGAGGTCAATGTCCGAAAATCCCGTCGTCTACCGTTCGTCGGTCCGGATTGAACGCAAGAAGGGTCCGCTTCGCATTGCCATTCTTCCCGGCGAGCCGCAGCCCGTCTTCTTCAGCGTCCATGGCGCTATCGCCCGGCATTACGGCGTCCCTGACGATCAACTCCCCGAGCCCCATGCCGCGACGCTCGATTATGTCGTTGCCGCCGCTGGCGGTTGAATGCTCGGCACCTTTGCCGGCGCGCTGGCAGCGCGCGGAATCTCGCCCGATGAAGGCCGTGCAGCCTGCATCGCGAATGGTGAAGTGGAAACCGAACAGGGTGTGCTGATGATCAGACGCATTCACATCGCGTTCGTGATCGCCGCGCCCGAAGAAAAACGCGAGACCATCGACCGCGTCCACTCTGTCTTCGCAGCGAAATGCCCGGTATATCGCTCGCTGCATCCGCAAATCCAGATCACTTCCAGCTTCGAGCTGCGCGCGCCCTGAACAGCGCGCGTCTCCGCCCATGGCCATGCTTCGAGCGACCTTGACAGCAGATTTATCGTGTGCCGCCGTACGTACCAGCAGGGCGCGTCGCCAAAGTGAGGGAAAAGCGCGCGGACGCACTCCTCTACCTGTGGCTGGTCAAAATAGAACTCCTCTTTGCCTCCCTTTACCGCGGCCGCCTCGTAGGTCGTCACGTCGTCGAAAACTCCGGCTCTCGCGCCATGGCTCGCCCGGTAACGCAGCAGCAAATCCTCACACACGTACACAATTGCGACGAGGGCGGCCAGCCACAGCAGCCATCTCCCCACGATTTTCAGCAGCCGGTGCATACACGCATCTTACAGGCCGGGAAAGCCGGAGAGCCAGCTCTCCCCGTGAAAGCAATGGAAGGTCGTACAGCGCTCCCGCGAGGATCCTAACGAACCAATCTCTCGAGCAGGCCGTGCACGCAGGCCATCGCTCCAGGAAGCAAAACAATCGCCGCCGTGCACGCCCCAACCAGCAGCAATTCCCGATGCCGCACGATGCGGCTCTGCTTGCCAAATTCTTCCCGTGCGGCTTTCGTTCGGAGCAGCCGTTCCACTCGCGCTTCGAGTCCACATCCGCACGCTGTAAGTGATGCCGCGATTTCCGGTTGCGGAGCCGATCCCATCCGCGCGACCCGCAACAGCGCCGACGCCAACCAAAGCGCGCGCTGGGAATCTCCGCTCGACGCCTCGTCGTCCGCGGCCCACTCGGCAAACTTCGCCCAGTTGCGTTCCAAAGGCGCAAAGGAGCGTGCGAAGGGCGCCAACTCGGGAACCAACAGGCATGCCAGACGCTTCAGATTGTCCCGCGAACGTCTGTGCGCATCCTCGTGGCGCAGCGCGGCGCGCAGCTCTTCCGGCCGGAGCGCTTCCACCACGCCGCGCGACAGGAAAAGCTTTGGACGAACAATTCCGGAGAGCGCAAGCAGTGGGGCTCGGGAATCAACGATCAATGCCGGAACGGCAGGACTGCCCAACTGCGCTTTTCTGCCGGTGATCCGGCAATCGCGCCCAAATTCCATCGTGCGCACCAAAGCAGCCAGAGCGCGCCCTCCTGCGAATAGCCACGACAGCATTGCGAGGGCGGCGGCCATGGCGCAAAGAGTGCCCCGGGGTTCTACTCCGCTCCGCGGTTCGAGCGATAAATAGCTCGGTATGCACAACCCCGCCACCGCGCACGCGGCCGTCACGAACGGCAGAAACCGCAGTGAAAAAAGGAACGCGGCCGCCGATTCCGCGGCCATGTTCTCCGCACGGCGCAGCGCCGCCGGAACCAGCAGCAGGACCACGGCGCCCACCGTCGTATGCACCAGGAAGAACGATGCACAGCAGAGATACATTAGCCGGACGTAGTAATCGGCGATCATGGCGCGCCCCGCCGGTTAAGTTCCCGGCGCCGCTTGCGAATTTCCTTCTCCAGTTTGTCCAGCAGTGGCGCGTCGTGAGTGCCCACGGCATCGAGAAAGCAGGAAAGCAGAAGGTCCCTCGACCTGCCCGGCCCGGTCAGGAAGGCCGCCACCAGATCGCTCGCGCGGCGCCGCTCCCAGTCCGCGCGTGTCAGCTTCGCGCGATAGACGAACGCGCGCTCCTGTTTCGTACGGTCGAGCAGACCCTTTTTGAAGAGCCGATCCAGTGTGGTCATCACGGTTGTGTAGGCCAGCCCGCGGGCGAGCGCGGACACCACGTCCTGCACGCGGCTCTCGCCCCGGGCCCACAAAATCTCCATCACCGCGGACTCCAGCCGGCCCAGGGATATGCTTCTCCCTGTGCTCGAGTTGACCTCTTCGTGACGGCTCGTAAAAAAGCGCAGCATCTTGTCAGATGTCCGCGAACGTCAAGACTGCGCCTGTGATTTTATTCCCGGACGAGCTATGGGAGAAGCGGAGAATTGACCGGGACCCCGGGGTCCACGGCTTCGGATCCCCGGCGCAGAGCCTGCCGCTTTCGTTTAGACTGTGACTGACGCCCGACGGAGGAAGCAACATGCCTGTCAATGAAGTGCCTATGGGTCCACGAAAAAGAATCGCGCTGGTGGCTCACGACAATAAAAAGCAGGATCTCTACGAGTGGGCCAAGTACAACCGTGAATTGCTCAGCAATCACCAGCTTTATGCCACGGGGACAACCGGAAAAATCCTTGAAGATGAGCTCGACTTGGACGTCGTGAAGCTGGAGAGCGGGCCGCTCGGCGGCGATCAGCAAATCGGGGCCAAGATTTCCGAGGGCGAAATCGATTTCGTCATCTTTTTCTGGGATCCACTCGAGCCACATCCCCACGACCCCGACGTGAAGGCGCTCCTTCGCATCGCCGTGGTATGGAATATTCCCGTGGCTTGCAATCGCGCCACGGCGGACTTCATGATTTCCTCGCCGCTGATGGAAAAGACCTACCGGCGGCAGGTGCCCGATTATTCCGCATATCGCGGCCGCTCAGCCGCACCTTCGCTCTAGTACCGGATGACGGCGGCGTAAGCGTTCATCTCCTTTCGTCGAGCAGGGCGCGGATCTTCCGTCCGAGCGGAACGGCCCGGTAAGGCTTTTGCAGCACCTCCACTCGGTTTCGTCCCATCGAGACCAGCGATTCCGCCTGACTGGCATAACCGGCCGTGAAGATTGCGATAGAGTTGATTCATGGGCTGGAGGCGCCGGAAACTGCAGCATCGATTTATCGAATCGGAACACACTGGCCGGCTGGGCACTGCAACCCAAATCTGATCCCCGTAATTCCGGGAATCAGCGTCGATTGCACACGCGCCCACACTCCCCTGTGTTCAGAGCCGGGTTCTTGATATTCTCTTGCGAAGCTGGAGACGCCTGAGACTGGTGATCGTGGCTTTCGGCCTTTCCCCTTTCTTTGCCGAACCCAGGGGATCCGCGCCGCCGGCGTCCCAAATTCCACACGGAGAGCAACGACCGTGAAACGAACCAAAGCAGGCCGCGCCCCGAAGAACATCATGGTGCTCGACATCGGCGGCACAAACGTGAAAGTGGCGGGAACGGGGAGAACCGAAGCGGTCAAAATTCCCTCAGGACCGAAGCTCACACCGGGCCGCATGGTCAGTGCGGTGAAGAAAGCCGTGAAGGGCTGGAATTACGATGCCGTTTCCATCGGCTACCCGGGCATGGTGGCGCATGGAAGGCCCGCGCATGATCCCCGCAACCTGGGCCCCGGCTGGGTGGGATTCGATTTCCATAAAGCCTTCGGCAAGCCCGTAAAGTTGATCAACGACGCCGCCATGCAGGCGCTGGGCAGCTACGACGGCGGGCGCATGCTCTTTCTGGGCCTGGGCACCGGACTGGGCTCGGCAATGGTTGTGGACGGAATCTTGGAGCCGCTCGAGCTGGCTCATCTTCCCTATCGCCGGGGAAAAACATTTGAGGACTATGCGGGCCTTCGCGGCCTGGAAAAATACGGCAAAAAGAAGTGGCGCAAGCAGGTGGACCGCATCGTCAGGTATTTCACCTGGGCGCTGGAGGCGAATCACGTGGTGCTGGGCGGAGGAAATTCGAAGAAGCTGAAGAAGTTGCCTCCGAAATGCCGCCTGGGGGACAACTCGCTGGCCATTAAAGGCGGGCTTCGCCTGTGGGGCAAGGGCTGACGAATGGGCGCGGCACGGGCAGTTCGCTAGCGGTTAGCCGTTCTCTTTCAGTCTTGAACCGCGCTAAGATGACTCCCCATGATGAGTGAGCCCTTCCGGATTGCCGGTCGAGCAGGCGCCAAGGGCAATGTGCACATCCTGAGCGTGCGAGGCGCCATTACGAATGCCACATCACCCGCTTTTGACGAAGCCGCCCGCGCTGCGAATGCGAAGCACCTGATTCTCGACTTGAGCGAAGTGCCTGCGATAGATTCCATGGCCATTGGCTCGCTGGTGCGTGCCTACGTGTCGTGCAACAAGACCGGGCGGAAACTGGCCCTAGTGGGTCTGAGTCATCACGTTAAGAATGTGCTGCGCATGACCGGAGTGGCTCCGCTGTTCGAGACGTACACAAGCGTCGCTGAAGCCGAAGCTTCGCTGACCTAACCGGGCTCTGCGTGCGGCAACAGGGGAATTGGTTGCCCGCGCACTTCGCCCGGCGTGGCGGTTCGCGACTCCGCGTGGTAGGGGCGGTAGGGATCGAACCCTGCCTGCGCCTGCCTGCGGTGATGCTGGTCACCGTCCCGCCTCCTCCACCACCGCCGATGACAGAGTAGCCGGGTGCACAGAGCCGGCGAAACGACCCAGTGATTTACTGTCCGGGCGTGATGGTTACGGTCAGGTTCCGCGTCTGTGTCGTGGCGCCGCCGCTCGCACTAATGACGACGGTCGATTGGCCCGTAGGAGTGAACCGGGTCCCCGGCAAAATCGGAGTTCCGTAGTGGTAACACGCGGTCAGCATCCCTAGCCCCGCCAGAAGGGCGAGCAACGCAAGGCGGGCGATCCACTTCTTTTCATTCCTTTGCCGTGCGGCAAGGGCGAGCATGCCAATCAGCAGGAGCATGGCTGCGGGCAGTATGGGCGGCACACGTCCCGGCCGCGTGCTTTGCAAATCCAGCCATCCCGCGGGCCCGCCCACACTGCCGACGCCATTAAGCCCCGTAGTGTAGATCGTTAGCTTCACTGTCGCCCCGGTTCCGCTGGGCGTGAGAGTGACGGTCTCGCTCGAGGGGCCCGGGGGGTTCAAGGGGATGAAGACGCACACGGCGTTGTTCGGCAAGGTCTGGCAACTCAGCGTCACCGGCGGCCCAGTATAGCCTTCCCAAGTGATGGTGATTGTGGTACTCCCCGACCCTCCCTGCGGTATGGTGAGCGACGATGGGCTCGCCGAAAGGCTAAATTTCCCCGAGGAGATCGTCTCCACCAGTACCTGCGAGGAAGAGCCTGGAAAGTTCATATCTCCGCTGTACACCGCCGTCAAAAGATGGACGCCAACCGCCAGCGAACTGGTGGTGTACGAGGCCGTGCCATTCGCAAGGGTCGCCGGGTTGGGGCTGGTGGACGTGCCGGTCAGCGGTGTCTGCCCGTCGAAGAACGTGACTGTGCCGGTGGGAGTGGGATTTCCCGTGGCCGCGGCCTGGACCGTAGCCGTCAAAATAATCGAAGTGCTCACAGC
>DASPSB010000347.1:0-3634 GCA_035624135.1 Candidatus Acidiferrales bacterium
GACTCCCGCCACCAGGAACGCTCCCGCCCGAGTGAACAGGATGCTGGCCACCAGAATCACCAGGATGTAGAGCGTGATGAAATAGCTCTCGTGCCCGCCGGTGGCGAACACCACCCCCGTCACCATCAGCAGGTCGCAGAATATCTGGATGGGCCCTACCCAGCGAGGCACGCGGCGCGCGCGCTCCCGAGGCACGGCCACGCGGCGGATCAGCAGGCCAAAAAATAGCGCCAGGGCATACCAGACCACCACCACCGGCACGAAGAAGACGAAGGGGGCCGTAGCTCCGGTGTAATTCCTGAGCACCAGCACCACTGCGAACAGCACGGTGATAACCAGGAAGCGGACCTGCGAAACCCAGATCAGCCAGTCGCGCGAGTC
Source organism: Candidatus Acidiferrales bacterium (assembly GCA_035624135.1). GTDB lineage: Bacteria > Acidobacteriota > Terriglobia > Acidiferrales > UBA7541 > JOPF136. The sequence continues at coordinate 382 of DASPSB010000347.1, forward strand.
CTCGCCGCTGGGATCGGCGCCCGGCGACGCGGGAAAACGCTCTGGGCCCGCTCGTGACCCGGGATCACCCGCGGGCACACGCGTCTCCGCAGGAGACGCGCCACGTTCCGGCTCGGCCTCTCCCCTGCCCGCGCCTTCGATGGTCACGTGTTTGCCGCGTTCCTATCCGGAGAGTTTGGCGATCATCGAGAACAGCGGCATGTACATGGAAATAACCACGCCACCGACGACGCCGCCGAGGAAAACGATCATGAGAGGTTCGAGAGCGGTCAGCAGGTCTTTCACCGCCGCGTCCACTTCGTCCTCATAGAAATCCGCAATTTTCTGGAGCATGGCGTCCATCGCGCCAGTCTGTTCGCCGACGCCGATCATCTGCGTGACCATGCTCGGAAAAACCTCGGTTTCCTTCAAGGGATCCACCAGCGTGCGTCCAGCCTCGACGGCTTTGCGCGTCTTCTGAATGGCCTGCTCGATGACCGCGTTTCCGGAGGTGCGCGCCGTAATGTCCAGTCCTTCCAAGATGGGGACGCCGCTCGAAATCAGCGTTCCCAGGGTGCGCGTGAACCGCGCCACTCCGATCTTCCGCAGCAGGATGCCCATGAGCGGCAACTTGAGCAGAACCGAATCCAGAAAGTATTTGCCGCCCGGTGTCTTGTAAGCGTAATTCAGGAACACCACTCCCGCGACGAACACCACAACAATGATCAAGCCATAGATGCTGCCGATAAAATTGCTCAGCCCGATGACGATCCGCGTGGGCAGCGGCAGCGTGACGCCCAGCCCGGCGAACAGCGTGGCGAAAATCGGCACCACTTTCCAGAGCAGCAGGATGATGACGCTGAATGCGATAAACAGCACGGCCACCGGGTAAATCAGCGCGGACTGCACCGCGCGCTTCAATTTCACGTTCTTCTCGATGTACGTGGAGAGACGTTGCAGAATCGTGTCCAGAATACCGCCCGTCTCGCCCGCTTCCACCATGTTCACGTACAGGGGGTCGAACACCTTCGTGTACTGCCGCATGGCCGCCGAGAGCGTCGAGCCGCCTTCCACCGCGGAGCGCACACCGGTGAGGATCTTTTCGAAGGTCTTGTTTTCCTGCTGCCCGGCCAGAATTTCCAGGCACTGCACCAGAGGGAGTCCGGCGTCGATCATCACCGAAAACTGGCGCGTGAAGATGGCCAGCTCTTTCGTGCTCACGCCGCCGCCGAACGTGGGCAGTGCGAACTCCTTGCCCTTCTCGGATACCTTGTTGACCCTGACGTTTTCGCGCCGGAGCAGCGCCGTAAGTTCGGCCTTGCTGGCGGCGGCGCGCTCGCCCGTGATCGTGGCTCCCGTCTGATTCACGCCCTTGAATGCATACACTGGCATGCGCGTTTCCTCCCCCGCCGGTCCGGCAAAACCGGCTCGTTCACATCAGCACGTCAGCGGCGCACGGGAGTCGTACCCGTGCGCCCGGGCGCGGTGACGCCACGGTTGATCATATCCTGCAATTCGTCCGGGCTGGACGACCGAGAAAGAGCTGTTTCCAGGCTAACAAGTTTGTTGAAATAAGCCGAGGCCAGGCCCTGATTGAACGTCTGCATGCCCGTCTGGCCGAAGCCGCTCTGCATCGCGGAATAGATCTGGTGGACCTTGTCCTCGCGGATCAGGTTGCGCACCGCCGCGTTGGGAATCAGGATCTCCATGACCATCAGCCGCCCGCGCCCGTCCGCACGCGGCAGCAGCGACTGGCAGAGCACGCCCTCCAGCACCATGGAAAGCTGCGCGCGCACCTGCGGCTGCTGGTGCGCTGGGAAGACGTCAATAATGCGGTTGATGGTGGATATGGCCGAGTTCGTGTGCAGCGTGGCAAACGTCAGGTGGCCCGTCTCGGCGATTCGCAGTGCGCTCTCGATCGTTTCCAGGTCGCGCATTTCGCCGATCAGCACAACGTCCGGGTCTTCGCGCAACGCGGCCCGCAGCGAGTTCGTGAATGAGTGTGTATCCGAGTGCACCTCGCGCTGGTTCACCAGGCACCGCTTGTGCGAGTGCAGGAATTCAATCGGGTCTTCGATGGTCAGAATGTGCTCTTCGCGCTCCCCGTTGATCTTGTCGAGCATGGCCGCGAGGGTGGTCGACTTGCCCGAACCCGTCGGACCCGTCACCAGCACCAGCCCGCGCGGCTTGTCGCACAGGCCCTTTACGACGACGGGAAGGCCAAGCTGGTCGAACGTCCGGATCTCCCACGGAATCGTGCGGAAGACCGCTCCGATGGCGCCGCGCTGGTGGAATACGTTGGCCCGGAACCGCGCCAGGTTCTTGATGCCGAACGAAAAGTCCAGCTCCAAGTTTTCTTCCAGCCGGTGCTTCTGCGCGTCGGTCAGGACGCTGTAGGCCAGCCCCTTGGTGTCCGCTGCGGAGAGCGGCGGCATGTCCAGCGGACGAAGCTTGCCGTGGACCCGTATGCGGGGAGCGGTATTCGTGGTGATGTGCAGGTCGCTCCCGCCCATCTCAATCATTTTCTTGAGCAGATCGCTCAGCGTCACCGACGCCATAGTTCCCCCAGTCCCAAGCTTGCGGCCGCGTCCGCCAGCGGCGGAGCGCCGGCCGCTACAAAACCGTTTCCCGCAACACTTCTTCCAGCGTGGTCGCCCCCGCGGCCGCCTTGATCAGTCCGCTGCGGCGGAGCGTGATCATGCCGCCCTCCAACGCCTTCTTCTTCAATTCCATCGCCGACGCGCCCACCAGGATCAGCTCTTTCAAATCATCGGTAATCTCCATCACCTCGTACAGCCCGACGCGCCCTTTGTAACCAGAATTGTTGCAGATATTGCAGCCCTTGCCATGGAAGATTTGCGTGGTCTTGGCTTCTTCGGGAGTATAGCCGGCGTCCAGAATGGTCTGCTCCGGCAGCGGCAACTGCTCCTTGCAGTTGGCGCAAATACGGCGGACCAGGCGCTGCGCGCAGATCAGGTTCACGGATGTGGCCACAAGGAACGGCTCGATGCCCATGTTCATCAACCGGCTGATGGTCGATGGCGCGTCGTTGGTATGCAGCGTGGAAAGCACCAGGTGGCCGGTGAGCGCCGCCTTCACGGCGATTTCCGCCGTTTCGAAATCGCGGATCTCGCCCACCAGGATGATGTTGGGGTCCTGCCGCAGGAAGGCGCGGAGGGCCGCGGCGAAGTTCAGCCCGATCTGTTCCTTCATCTGCACCTGGTTGACGCCGGCGAGCTGGAACTCGACCGGGTCTTCGGCGGTCATGATGTTC
>DASPSB010000358.1:0-8410 GCA_035624135.1 Candidatus Acidiferrales bacterium
CGCCTCACTAGGCTGTGAGTAAGAGGTGGGACAGCAGCCCGCCGTCCTCAGGCGAATGCCTTACGAAAAAGGGATGTCTCCCTTACAACTTCCTAATCTCCCTCTGGTAGGTTGGTTGAGCTAAACCGATAGGGTAGGGCCCGTCTGTCTGTTCGATGTCAGGCCGGCTCGCGTCTTTCGGCTGCACGATAAGCCGGAGACGCATTAGCTGACAGAGTTGCGCGGGTTGGAGTTCGGAATTTCGAGAAATAGGTTTACGATGAGCCTGTTCCGGTTTGGGGAGAGTTGAGCCTGCAGGAACCCCGAGGTTTCCATGTTGGACATCATTTTCATCGTCGCAACTTGCCTCTTTGTGTGCGTCGCTGTTCTTTACGTTCGCGCTTGCGAACGCTTGCGATAGGAGAAATTCTGTGCGCCTGCAAGACGCCGTGCTGCTGACAATCTGCGTCCTGCTTCTGGGCTATCTGCTCTTCGCATTGTTGAAGCCGGAGAAGTTCTAGCCGTGACCGCAGTCGGTTGGTTCCAAATTGGCGTGTTCCTCATGGTGATTCTCGCGCTCACCAAGCCTCTGGGCGTGTTCTTGGTGCGTATATTCAACCGCGAGCCGACCATTCTGGACCCCGTGTTGCGTCCCGTCGAGAAGATGGTTTACCGCATGACCGGCGTCAACGAACGCCTGGAAATGCCCTGGACGGAATACACCACGGCCATGCTCCTATTCAGCGGCGTCTCGATGCTGATCCTTTATCTGATCGAGCGCATACAGAAATGGCTTCCGTTGAACACCGAACACCTGGGCAACGTGGCGCCGGACCTGGCCTGGAACACCGCAGTGTCGTTCACCTCGAACACCAACTGGCAAGCCTACGTCCCGGAGACGACCATGACGTACTTCACGCAAATGGCCGGGCTCGCGTATCACAACTTCGCGTCCGCGGCTGTGGGGATCGTGCTGGCCATCGCCGTGATTCGAGGGATTGCGCGGCACGAGGCGGAGACGCTCGGAAACTTCTGGGTGGATCTGACGCGGTGCCTGCTCTGGGTCCTGCTCCCGATCAGTCTGGTCCTGGCGCTCGTGTTCGTATCGCAGGGCGTGGTCCAGAATCTGAAGCCCTACACCACGGTCGCGCTCGTGGAACCACAGACGATGCAGGTGACCGGAGCCGATGGGAAGACGTCGACCCAGACGCTAAGCGAACAGAAGATTGCTCAAGGACCAGTGGCCTCGCAGGAAGCCATCAAGATCCTCGGGACCAATGGCGGCGGATTCTTCAACGCCAACAGCGCGCACCCGTTTGAAAATCCTACTCCCTCCACCAACTTCCTGCAACTCGTCCTGATTTTCGCGATTCCCTCCGGCCTCACCTACACATTGGGGCGCATGACGCGCTCGCAGGGGCACGGATGGGCCGTCTGGGCGGCCATGGCCTTCCTATTCCTTTGCGCCGTCGCCACGGCCTACTGGGCCGAGGCGCAGGGAAATCCGCTACTGGCGGGCGTAAGTCAGGCCACGGGCCCGCTCCAGCCGGGCGGCAACATGGAAGGCAAGGAAGTGCGGTTCGGCATTGCCGGCTCGGCGCTTTATGCCACGGTGACCACAGATGCGAGCTGCGGCGCGGTGAACGGCCAGCACGATTCCTTTACTCCGCTCGGCGGCATGATTCCTCTGATTAACATCATGCTTGGAGAAATCGTTTTCGGGGGCGTGGGTTCCGGCCTCTATGGAATGATTGTCTTCGTAATTCTGGCCGTTTTCATCGCTGGGCTGATGGTCGGACGCACACCGGAATATCTGGGGAAAAAGATCGAGGCCTATGATGTGAAAATGGCCATGCTGTTTGTGCTCGTCGCTTCGTTCACCATTCTTGTGTTCTCCGCCGTTTCCTCGGTCGGGAAATTCGGCATCGCGGGGATTACCAACTCGGGACCTCATGGGCTCTCCCAGCTTCTTTATGCCTACAGTTCAGCCACGGGAAACAACGGCTCAGCCTTCGGCGGAATCAATGCGAATACAATGTGGTTCAACAGCAGTCTGGGCGTGGCCATGCTGCTCGGCCGGTTTTTCATGGCCATCCCGGTTCTCGCGATTGCAGGCAATCTGGCGAGAAAGAAGATCACCCCCGAATCACTGGGGACCTTCCGCGTGACGGGCGCGCTCTTTACCACGCTCCTTGTCTCCACCATTTTAATCGTGAGTTCGCTCACGTTTTTCCCAGCGTTGAGTCTGGGGCCGATTCTCGAGCATCTGCTGATGTACGCCGGAAAGGTGTTCTGAGGTTTCTATGGCCAGTGTTTCCCACGCGCGTTCAAAGCCGCTGACGGATCCGAAAATCCTCCAGCGGGCGATCCTGGATTCGTTCGTTAAGCTCGATCCGCGCATCCTGGTTAAGAACCCCGTGATGTTCGTGGTTGAAGTGGGCGCCGTCGTCACCACCATCCAGTGGGCGCGTAATGCGGCCGGCCATGTTTCCGGAACCGGATTCGGGCTGCAAATCAGCCTCTGGCTCTGGTTCACCGTACTTTTCGCCAATTTTGCCGAGGCCATGGCGGAGGGGCGCGGCAAGGCCCAGGCCGATAACCTGCGCAAAGCCCGTACCGAAACCATGGCCCGCCGCATCCGGGAAGACGGGACGCGCGAATTGGTTCCTAGCTCGGCGCTGCGCGCGCTCGACTTGGTTGAAGTCGGGCCCGGCGAATTTATCCCTGGCGACGGCGAAGTGGTTGTCGGAGTGGCCTCTGTGGATGAGTCAGCTATCACCGGCGAGTCCGCGCCCGTCATCCGCGAAGCCGGAGGCGACCGTTCGGCCGTCACCGGAGGCACCCGCGTCCTTTCTGACGAGATCCAGGTGTGCATCACATCGAATCCCGGCGAGACCTTCCTCGACCGCATGATCAAGCTGGTGGAAGGCGCTTCGCGGCAGAAGACGCCAAACGAAATCGCACTCAATATTTTGCTGGCCGGGCTGACAATCATTTTCCTGTTGGCCGTCGTCACGCTCCAGCCCTACGCCATCTATTCCGGGGCGCCGCAGAACATTTTTGTTCTGGTTTCGCTCCTCGTCTGCCTGATCCCCACGACCATCGGCGGCCTGCTCAGCGCCATCGGCATCGCGGGCATGGATCGCATGATTCAGCGCAATGTGATTGCCATGTCCGGGCGCGCGGTGGAGGCTTCTGGCGACGTGGACGTGCTGCTTCTCGACAAAACGGGGACCATAACCCTCGGCAACCGCCAGGCCACGCAACTCTACCCTGCGCCCGGCGTGACCGACTCGGACCTGGCCAATGCCGCGCAGCTTGCTTCACTCGCTGACGAGACGCCGGAGGGGCGCTCGATCGTCGTGCTGGTGAAAGACAAATATGGGCTCCGCGGCCGCGAGCTGGCCTCCTTCAATCCCACTTTCGTGCCTTTTACCGCGCAGACACGCATGTCCGGCGTGGATCTCGATGGGCAGGAAATCCGCAAGGGCGCCTACGATGCCATTGAGAAATACGCTTCCGCTCACGGTCAATCCGTGCCCAAGGAAACCCGGGAGATCGTCCAGACCATCGCCAACACAGGTGGCACGCCGCTGCTGGTGTCGCGCAATCGCAAGGTGCTCGGCGCCGTGCAGCTTGAGGACATCGTTAAGGGAGGGATGAAGGAACGGTTCGACCAGCTTCGCGCCATGGGCATTCGCACCGTGATGATCACGGGCGACAACCCGCTTACCGCGGCCGCGATCGCCCGTCAGGCCGGCGTTGACGGCTTCCTGGCCGAGGCGAAGCCTGAAGACAAAATGGCCCTGATCCGCAACGAGCAGGCAAAAGGCAAGCTCGTGGCCATGACCGGCGACGGCACCAACGACGCGCCCGCGCTGGCGCAGGCGGATGTCGGCGTGGCCATGAACACCGGCACTCAGGCGGCCAAAGAAGCCGGCAACATGGTGGACCTCGATTCCAACCCCACAAAACTGATCGAAATCGTGGAGATCGGAAAGCAACTCCTGATTACGCGCGGCGCGCTCACCACGTTTTCCGTCGCCAACGATGTGGCCAAGTATTTCGCGATTATCCCGGCGATGTTCGCTGCAGCGTTTCCGCAGCTCGAGGTGCTCAACGTGATGCACCTGCGCACGCCCCAGTCGGCAATTCTCTCCGCCGTAATTTTCAACGCGCTGATCATCATCGCTCTGATTCCCCTGGCGCTTCGCGGCGTGCGCTACCGGCCGTTGGGCGCGGCCGCGCTCCTGCGGCGCAACCTTCTGATCTATGGATTGGGCGGCGTGATTGCGCCGTTTATCGGTATCAAACTGATCGACATGCTGGTAAGCGTGTTGCGCTGGGCATAGAGGCAACGGTGAAAAAGAACCTTTGGATTTCGGTGTGGATGACGCTGGTGACCACGGCGATCTTCGGCATCGCTTATCCCCTTGTGGTCACCGGTCTTTCCCAGTTCCTGTTCGGCGGCAGGGGAGGCAAAGCGAATGGCCAGTTGATCGAACGCGACGGAAAATTGGTTGGCTCGCACCTGATCGGCCAGCCGTTTTCCTCGCCGATCTATTTTCATCCCCGGCCGTCCGCCGCCGGTTCTGGCTATGATCCCCTGGCTTCCGGTGGCTCGAACCTGGGCCCCACAAACAAACAACTCGTTGACAGGATAAAGGCGGAGACTGCCGCTCTCGCCGCGGAAAATCCCGGAACTCCGGTGCCCGTCGATCTGGTAACCACGTCCGGCTCCGGTCTCGACCCCGACATCTCACCCGCAGCGGCCGAGTTTCAGGTTCCCCGCGTGGCGCGCGCCCGAGGGATTTCCGAGAACGACGTACGACGCTTGGTGGCTGCGCACACGCGCCCCCGCGATTTTGGCGTGCTCGGCGAGCCGCGTGTCAACGTGCTGGAACTGAACCTGGACCTGGACTATTCCTATCCGCACAAATAGGCCGCAGCCTCGATTACTCTCGCGCTAGGGTTTGCCACTCCCCGGTTTTTCCTTGTCCTTGTCTTTGTCTTTTTCTTGCGGCTTGTTGCCCTTCGGCTGTGCCGATTTTTGTTGCTGCGGTTGCTGTGGCTGAGCCTTCTGATTTTTCTGCTCTTCCGGCTTCATTTCCTGAGTGCTCTTTGTTTGCGCTGGCGGAGCAGTTTGCACGGTCGGAGCAGGTTGTGCCGCGGGATGTTGTTGCGGAGCTTGGGGCTGCGCTGCCGGTTGGGCAGGCGGCTTTGCCGGAGATGGTACCGTCACCGGCGAGGGCTCAACCTGCTCGTAAACGCGCGGCTGGGCTGCATTCCGAGGCGCTGCGGCCGGCGTCGGCGAGGGAGCGGCATTGCGCGTCGCCGGCGCGGAAGCAACCGGTGTCACCGAAGGCTGGCCCGGATGCGCGTTGAGTTGCTGCTGTCGTTGTGCAAACGCCTGGGGCGGTGGTGGCGCAGGCCGGTTGCTGACGACTCGGCGATTCTGCATGGCTGCGGGCGGAGCGGCTGCCGCTGGGGCCCCCGCTCCTATCACACTGCTGCGCACGGGCGCGATGGCCGCCACGTTGCCAACTGGCGCCCGCGCAATTTCTGCCTGATTGACGGCAACCACGTTGGCGCTCACCGGCCGCGCGCTCACAAATGTTTCGCGCGTGACTACGGTGACGGCACTGGGCGTTGTCCGGTTCACATATGTGATTTGCGCGACTTCACGGGCTCCGGGCGCGGTATATGCGTTATAGACGTAATTGACGCGCGCCACCTCGACGCGCGTGTTCGTGATATTGACGTTCGTCACATAGGCCGGGCTCACGCGATAGGCAGGCACGAACACCTCTCCCGGTCCCAGCGGGAACCACGCCACTCCCACTCCTCCTCCCACTGCCAATGCGAATCCGGCGCCCGGCCCGCCGCCCACAAATGCCACGAGCGCAGGTGCGTACACTGGACGCGCCACCACCGGCCCGGGCACCCACACCCATGTGCCGCCGACAAATGCCCACCGTCCGTAATGGAACGGCGCGAATCCCCACGGCTGATCATCCACCCAGGTCCAACCCCAAGGCTCGATCCACGCCCAGTGGCCGTAGCGATACGGCGCCCAACCCACGGGCACGCCCACAGGCGTCCACACGGGGCCGTAGCCCGCAGCGACGCTCCACTGCCCGTTCGCGTCCAGGTCCTCGTACCCGGTCACTTCGCGCGATACGTAATTCGCGGAGACGGCGCGGTCTTCACGGCGGTCGCGGTCCCCAGACCAACTGTCAAAAGCGTCAGGCACGGGTACCGGAGCAATTTCGTAGCTGAGCGTGTCCAGGCCTTCAAACCGCGCCTGCTGACCTTCCACGACGTCGTAAGCGCGCCCGCCCCCGTTCACCTGTCCCGCGCCTCGCAACACTGCAGTCGAGGTCGCCGTGCCGTCCTGATTCACGTCGACGCGGTACTTGCCCGGAGCCAGCGCGTTAAACGCTAGGTTCGGCGTGTCCATTTCCACGATGTCGCCGTCCTCAAAGTGGCGCGTGCTCAAAATCACAGATCCCTGCGCTACGCGAAGCTGCAGCACGCGATCGCTCACTTCGAGCAGGGTCACGCCCGTGTTTTGTCCCACGCGGATCGCCGTCGAGCCCACGTTCAGCTCCGCGCGGCTTCCCGCGTCCGCCCACAGGCTGTCACCCGTTGTCAGCGGCCGATTGGCCACCGCAGCGACCCAATCGCTTTCGCCGGCGGGCTGGAAGTAGACCGAGCCGAATACAAAACTGAGCCGCGCGACGCGTGCGGGCGGGTCGGGCGGCGCATAGCCCTGGTCGTCCTGCGCGCACATCGGATTGGCAAAGCCGAGCAGCGTCAACGCAGCTACTGCGGCCCACAGGCTGAACTTGTACCTGACATTTTTCATGGAGTCTCTCCCTCTCAGGGCGGTCGGGCAGGCCTTCTCAATCCTACACCGTCTCTAGACTTGATGCTTCCAGAAGTACGCCGGCGGACCTAAGGATGGATGGGTGAACGGACGAAGAAATGCCATTTCTCCAAGCCGGCTAGTAAAGCGATATGCGTTTTGCCGCAATTGCGACGCTTGGGGCGGTCGAGGCTCGTGGCTCGACCGCCCCCTTTCGGCTCGTTTCCCGGATACCGCGGTCTAGCGGTTCCCCTCAGGCTGCCGCGTGAGCCGGCGTCTGTGGCCGCCGCGCCAGCAGTTCCGAAACCAGCGCTACCACCGCAATAGCCCCGGCCGTGTAGAAGGCATACTCGTAATTCTTATATTTGGCAAACAGTTGGCTCCCGACCGTGTTCATGATGATCCCTGCCACGCCCCACGCTGAGAACAACATGCCGTAATTGATGCCCGCGTTCTTGGTGCCCCAAAAATCCGCGGTGGTGGAGGCGTTCACCGAGAGCTGCGTCCCATAGCACCAATAAGCAACGAATACCATGACGTAGAGCAAAGCCGCGTTCGCGCCCACCATGTAAAGAACGGGCATGGCCACGGCCGTGAGGCCGATCATCACCCGCAAAACGTTGAGGCGGCCAATGGCGTCTGACATCCAACCAGATAGAATTCGGCCAGAGGCGTTCCCCACGGCTCCCACAATGAAGAGCGTGGAACCAACTCCTGCAGCGATCTTCTGGCTGGTCGCGAACGGAGCCAACTGGCCGATTAGCATCAGCCCCGGCGACGTTCCCAGGGCGTATGCGAGCCACATAAAGTAGAACGCGGGTGTTGCCAGTGTTTCGGCAGGAGTGAACTCGTGCGTGGTGGCCGCGGCCTTGGCGGCTGGCGCCGGCGTCCATCCCGGCGGTTTGTAGCCCGCAGGGGGATTCTTCAACAGGAACGCTCCGATCATGGTCATGAAGAAGAACACAATCCCAAGGATTTGAAACGTCGGCCTCCAGGTGTATGTGGGCAGGAGCCAGCGCAAGGCGAGCGGGGCAAAGATGGCCGATCCTCCACCATACCCTGCCACTGCAAGCCCGACGGCCAGGCCTCGCTTATCGGGGAACCATTTAGCCATCACCGGAATCGGCGTGGCATAGCCAAAGCCGTTGCCGATCCCACCTAGCACGCCGAAACAGACATAAAGGTAGGTCAAGCTGTCGGTGTAACGGCACAGGAAGAAACCTAGACTGACCAGCACACCGCCGACGACGGAGATCCAGAAAGGTCCATACCTATCCTGAAGTCGCCCGGCGATGATGAACGCTATGGCGAACACTGCCACAGCGATGACAAACGTCCAGGTGGTTTGTGGGCGAGTCCACCCGAATTCCTTCTCGAGTGGGGCCACGAACACACTCCAGGCGTAGAGAGAGCCAAGGGCCAAGTTCATCGAGAGCCCGCCTACCACTCGCCACCATCGGCTGAGACCATCCGCGGCAGGCCCAGAAACTTGCTGCGATGTCGCCATTACTGGTTCCTCCTTCCCAAGGAATAAACCAACCGCTCAGACCCATCCCTGACTTA
>DASPSB010000236.1:0-3023 GCA_035624135.1 Candidatus Acidiferrales bacterium
ATTTGGCAGTACTTACGCGGGTTCTTGAGTTGCTTCCGTGTGCTGCTGCGGAACAGTCTCCTGCGGAGCCGCAGGCGGCTCAGCGGAGGCCGCGGCCGGCTCCCGCAGACACACGGGAAGCGAAAAAAAGAAGCGCGAGCCCTTGCCCAGTTCGCTTTCGACCCACAGGCGCCCCTGATGCGCTTCTACAATGTGTTTCGCAATGGAAAGGCCGAGGCCGGTGCCTCCTGCTTCGCGCGAGCGGGCCACGTCCACGCGGTAGAAGCGCTCAAAGATCCTCTCTTGATCCGTCGAGGGGATTCCAATTCCCGTATCGGCGACGCACAGAACCGCGGTTTCCCCTTCCACCTCTGCGCTCAGCCGGATGCTTCCCGGCGGAGGGGTGTATTGGATGGCGTTCTCGAGCAGGTTCATCAGCACTTCTTCCAGACGCAGAGAGTCGCCCAGCACCAGCGGCAGCGCGTTGGGCAAATGGCCCGAGATTTCCAGCCCGCGCGCTTTGGCCTTCAACGAGACGGCCTCGATGCAGTGCTCGACAAGATTTGGCAGGCGCACCGGCTCCATGTGAAAGGTCATGCTGCCGCCCTCAATGGCAGAGAGCTTGAGCAAGTCGTCCGTGATGCGGCCGAGGCGAGCGGCGTGGTCGCGAATGATTTCGAGGAATTTGCGGCGGGCGCTGGGATCGTCGAGCGCGCCGGCGAGCAGCGTTTCCGCGAACCCCTGAATCGTGGTGAGCGGGGTGCGCAGTTCGTGCGAGACATTGGCGACAAAGTCGCGCCGCACGCGCTCCAGGCGCCGGATTTCGGTAACGTCGTGGAGGACCAGCACAACGCCGCGGGCGGCAGTGGCCGCGACGGGCGCGGCGGTGAGCGCAAACGTGCGCGGCCGCACGGTGCCGAATTCCACCTCACTGCGCACGGTTTCCGACGTCGCGAAAGCCCCCTCGACAGCCTCAATCAGGCTGGTGTGGCGCACCACATCCAGCAGCGGCCGGCCGCGGCAGTCGTCGGCGGAGCCGACGGCCTCGCTAAACGCGGCATTGGCGAACAGGAGGCGCACGCGATTGTCCACCACGGCCACGCCTTCGCTCATGCTGGTGAGCACAGCTGCGGAGAAATCCCGCTCGTCGGCCAGATGCTCAAATCGCGCGGCAAGCTTGGTGGCCGCATCGGTAAGCGCGCCGCCGACAGCTTCCCACCCTCCTGCGAATTCACCCGGGCGCGCCGCGCGAAATTCACCGTGGCCGAGATCTTCAAGAAAACGGTGGAGAGATTCTCTGCGCGAGCTCGCGGCCGAAGCGGCTATGCGCCAGGCGGCGGCCACAGCCGCCAGCAGCAGGAATGCGCCGAGGATGAGCAGGAGGTTATTCGCCACGGGCGTCAAAAATGTAGCCCGCTCCACGCACTGTCTTCAAGTACCCCGGCTTTTCCGGGTCCGCTTCCACCTTTTCGCGGAGGCGGCGGATATAGACGTCCACGCTGCGCGGAGTCACAAAACGGTCGGTGCCCCAAACGGCGTCGAGCAACTGGTCGCGCGAAAATACGCGGTCGGCGCGGCGCGCCAGGTAGTACAGCAGCCGGAATTCGAGAGTGCTGAGCGCAATCGGTTTTCCGCCTCGTGTCACGCGATAGGACGCCGGATCGATGAACAGCCCGCGAATCTCCACCGGCTTTTCCGCCTCGCCGGCAGGCTCAGTGCGGCGCAGCAGCGCCTTGACGCGGGCCACCAGTTCGCGCGGGCTGAAGGGCTTGGTCACATAGTCGTCCGCGCCCATTTCCAGGCCCACCACGCGATCCGCCTCTTCCCCGCGCGCCGTGAGCATGAGAATCGGCAAACGATTCAGCGATTGATCGCGGCGGATTTCCCGGCACACTTCCAGGCCCGGCAGCTTCGGCAGCATGAGATCAAGAATCACGAGATCCGGCGGAGACTTTTTCAGCGTGGAAAGCGCGGTCAAGCCGTCGCCTGCGGTATTCGTCTGGTAGCCTTCTTTCTCCAGGTTGTAACGCACAAGCTCGACGATGTCTTTGTCGTCTTCGATAATCAGAAGCCGCCTCACGTCTCCACGACCTCCCCGCCGAACCGGCGAAGCTTGCGAACTGCCCCGAGAGTCCAGTGTATAGTGAGCAGGAGTGAACTGCTCTACTTTTTTGCGCGTGGAATGCGGCTTTATCGCGGGATTCATGCGCAATTCACCGTGCATTTACATAACCCGACGTTCCGGCCTCTGCAAGCGGCAAGATGGCGCTGCTAGCCTTCAGTCCTGCGAGGCTGCAACCGCCTGTGGCCTGCCGCTCCTGAGAATTCTCGCTACCCACTCGGCGTGCGGCAGCCCGGAATCGAAGCCCGCCCGGATTTCGCGTTCGATGTCGTATTCAACGCGGCGAATGGAGGCTTTCGCGCCGTCAACCAGCAAGTACGAAGCACGCGGGTCGCCGTCGTAGGACAGGCTCACGCTGCCGCTGTTGGCGACCGTCAGGCCGCCGATTGTGCGGACGTACGGCTGGTGTATGTGCCCGTGCACAGCCACCGGCTTACCCAGCGGCCCATAGATCGATTCCAGTTCAGCGTCGCTGGCGTCGAGCGTGGGCGCACGCCACAAATTTCCGGGGCTGGCATGCACAAGCGCCACAGAGTCTTCGCGAAGTACAGGTGGCAGCCGGCGAAGCCATTCGATTCGCTCTGCGCCCAGCGCTTTTCGCGCCGCCGCCGCCAATTGCTCAATCGCGGCGAGTAGGGGCGCCAGCTTCGGCGCTAATTTTGCAAACTCGGTGAGCGATTCGGGACGGAACAGCACCTCGTCTGTGTTGCCCACGACGCCGCGCCAGCCGAGTTCGCGGATGCGGTCCACGATCTCGCCGGGGCGCGGCCCGCCTTGGGCGAGATCGCCACCATGAAGAATTAAATCCGGCGCAGTCTGGCGCAGGTCCGCGAGGACAGCCTCAAACGCGGTGAGGTTGCCGTGGATATCGGAGACGATGGCGATGCGCATTTGTATCGCAGCGGCCACGCTTGCCGCCGAT
>DASPSB010000371.1:0-5047 GCA_035624135.1 Candidatus Acidiferrales bacterium
GTGGTCTGCGCGTCGTAAACAAGCTTGTCGGGCAGGATGTCGCCGAGGTGGCCCTGCGTAGTAATGGGCCGTATGAGTTTGCGGCCAGCGAGAGCGGTCATGATGCTGGTGGCATTGTCGCCGCTGGCAGCCACGATCTTGTGCACGGTATCGTCGTCAGTGCGTGCCAGGATGGCATCGATACCCGTGGGATAGCCCATCAGTACGACGGGAGTGCCGCTGACGGCACCTTTTGAGGTCAGGTCCAGCGTGAGCGGCGTACGCTTGGAATCGTCGAGGATCACGCGAACGGCGGCCAAGTCTGCCTCGTCGGAAATCTTGTCCACCGAAGTGTGCAGCGGTTTGGGCCCGTCCGGGCAGTAGCACTCTATGTCAGCGAGGATGGCTTCCATGCCCTCGTCAGCAACGCCGCTGAGTTCGTCGTTCTTCCACCAGGGCTCGACGACGTGGCGGTTGGTGAGCATCCGGCCGTCCGGGGAAACGAGGAAGGCGCTGCCGAAATAATCCAGGCGAACCTCCGGTCCGCGTCCTTCGAGCGAGAGGACCGGCTTGCCCTCACTGTCCTCAATGGGTTCGCCCTTCTGGTTCAGTCCGGCGTAGTGCACGCGCCCGCCGCTTTCCTTATCGCGAAATGCCATGGAAACGTGCAGCAGGCACACGCTTCTCGCGTAGGAACGGATGATTCCCTGCGCGATTTTGCTTTCGCCCTCGATGCGATTCAGGCGCCCGTTGGTTTCGTCGAGCTGGCGGCGGAGCTCGGCGATGTTGCCCGCGTCGGAGGTGCTGCCGATTTGCGTTTTCAGCGTCTCGCTCTGGTCGCGGAGCTGCTGCATTTCGTCCTCAATGCCGGTTGGCTTGGACTGGTTTTCCTGCCGCGACTGAGTCGTCTTGGCGAGCAGCTTTTCCTGGCCGGTGAGCGTGTCTTCCAGTTGCGAAATGATGCGATAGGCGCGCCGAGATTCCCTCTCCACGCGGCGCGTGAAGAAATAGAAGATTCCGGCCATCAACAGAGCGCCGCCGAGGACACCGGCCAGCCCGATGCGCAGGCGGCGGTCGAGCGAAAAGGCGTCCTGGGTCATTTTTTCGGTGACAGCAAGGGCATCGAAGGCGGTGCGCGCGATCTGCTGACCCTCTTCCGCAATGCGCATCTGGTCGAGCATGGCCTGCGTGGCGCGGCGGGTGCGAAGCTGGTTGCGGACGCGTGCCAGGAACTCCTGGTTTTCCCAGGGGCGGGAGATCACGTCGTCCGCTCCCAAATCGAGCGCGCGGGCGCGCTCGGCGGGACCGAGCGAGGAAAGAACGAGCACGCGCGCGTAGCGGGTCGCAGCCGCGCCTTTGAGCTGCGTAACCGTGTCCGACCAGCAACTGCCGGCCTCGCCTGCGTCCAGGATGATCAGCTCGGGCTCGGTCTTCTGCGCGACCTCGACGCCCTCGGCGCACGATGCCGTGGAGAAAACTTCGTAGCCGGCGGCGCGAAGTTCCTGGTCGAGCTGTTGCCGGGGCTGGTCGTGCGTGTCAATCAGAATAATACTTTCGCGTTTCGTGGGCATGACGAGAAATCGCTCGCGCTGCGGTGCTTTGGGCCTCTCGTGAACGGGACAGAGTAACGCAGACCCAGCGGGAATGCCACCCGGGGGAACGAGGCAGTTTAGAGATTGTGCGCCTGAAGATACTCGCGGACGACTTCCGCAGAGTCGCGGTGCTCGCCGTCCACAGCGAAATTCATGCGGCGCATATCGGCTGCGCTGATGTGGCCGCCGAGGCCTTCGAGGGCCTCGCGCAGGCCGGGGAACTCCGCCAGAGCTTCCTGGCGAACCACCGGGACAGCATCGTAGGGCGGGAAGTAGTGCCGGTCGTCGTCGAGCGCGACGAGATCGAGGGCATTGATGAGCCCGTCAGTCGAGTTTCCAACGACGAGATCCACCTGCCTCTCCTGAAGCGCGCGGTAAAGAAGGCCGAGGTCCATCACCCGCGGCAGCTCGCGAAATGAAAGGCCATAGGCCTTGACCATGCCCGAGTAGCCATCCGGACGCTCCATGAATTCAAAACCCACGCCGAGACGCCACAGAGGGGCCCGAGCCGCTGCGCCGGAAAGAGTGGAGAGATTGAAGCGGCGCGCATCGGCGCCGCGGACAACAACGGCGAAACTATTGTTGAAGCCAAGCGAGGGAAGCACAGCGAGGCCCCACCGGCGGGCATATTCGGCGCGCACCCGCTCGAAGACGGCTTCGGAGCCGGTGACGGGCGGTTCCTTCAGAACGGCGGTGAGGGCCGTGCCTGTGTATTCAACGTAGACATCAGCGTGGCCGGCGAGAAGAGCCTGATGGCAGATGTAGGTGCCAGCGAGGTAGAAGCGGCGCTCCACAGGAAGGTGGGCAGCGCGCTCGATGCGCTGGGCGAGCAGTTCGCCCAGTATGGCCTGCTCGGTAAAATTCTTGGAGACGACGACTACGGCCCGCGAGGGCTGACGGCCACAGGAGAGCGAAAGAGCGACGACCACACTTACAACGGCGCGAAGGACTCGCACTGGGGTTAACGTCATACGCGCTTTCGAAGACGGCCCTCAAGCCAGCCAAGCGAGGAGTCGGCGAGGAGGGCCAGTATTGCGGCAGGGAGGGCTCCGGCAAAAATCAGCGAATCGTTCACCATAGCGAGGCCCCGGAAAATCAGTTCGCCGAGGCCGCCGGCGCCGATGGCAGCGGCAATCGTGGTGATGCCGATGGCGAGCACAACCGCAACGCGAATGCCGGCGATGATCACTCCGAGTGCCAGCGGAAGCTCGACGCGGCGGAGAAGCTGCCCCTCGGTGAGGCCGAGACCCCGGCCAGCTTCAACGACCGCGGGATCCACGCCGAGGATCCCGGCGCACACGTTGCGGAGAATGGGCAGCAGTGTGTAAAGCGAAAGCGCTAGAACGGCCATGCGGGGCGCGCGGTCGCCAATCCAGGGAACGGCGAAAAGAAAGCCGAAGAGCGCCAGGCTGGGCACTACGTGAATCGAGTTGACGACGCCCAGCACCGCGCGAGCGAGTGCGGGCCGGCGGGCGATGGCGACTCCCAAGGGCAGGCCCACGAGAAAGGCGATGCCAACCGAGAAGCCCGCGAGCGAAATATGTTCGATTGAAAGCGCGAGCACCTCGTGAGGATGGGCAATGAGGTAGTCCAGGAGATTCACTGGGCACCTCCCAGTGCAGGCCCGTGCGGCGGGTGGCTGGGGCCGCTTCCCGCGCCAAACGCCTGACGATAGGCGACCGCCAGCGCATCAGACGTGCGAAGAAACTCATCGGGAGTGTAAAGGCCGGCGAGACGGCCGCTCTCGAGCAGGGCGATCCGCGCACCGAGAAGGAGGGCCTCGCGCAAATCATGGGTTACAAGAACCACGGTTTTGCCGAGCCGCTTCTGGAGCCGATAAAACTCGCCTTGCAGCTCCGCGCGCGTCAGAGGATCGAGAGCGCCGAACGGCTCGTCCATCAGCAGGATCGGGGGATCGAGAGCGAGGGCGCGAGCTACTCCCACTCGCTGGCGCTGCCCGCCGGAGAGTTCGCTGGGGTAGCGCGAGGCCAACGAGGCATCGAGGCCGACCAGTGCCATCAGTTCGCGGACGCGCTCCCGCGCGCGTATGGCAGGCCAGCCCTCAACCTCGGGGAGAAGTCCGATGTTGCGTTCGACCGTGTAGTGAGGAAACAGGCCGACATCCTGGATGGCATAGCCCATGTGGCGGCGGAGACGGATTGGATCCCAATCCTTTGCCGGGCGCCCTTCGACAAACAGTTCTCCAGCAGTGGGATCGAGCAGGCGGTTCATCAATTTCAAAGTGGTAGTTTTTCCGGAGCCGCTGCGGCCCAGCAGCACTAGCGTTAGGCGTGCGGGAATTTCGAGCGAAAGCGAATCGACCAGCGCGCACCCGCCGGGCAGATGGTAGGAAACACCCCGGATCGCAATCGCGGAATCAGACCTTTCGGCGGTCATAGCTCAATCGCCCGCAGGTCCCGCCACGGCAACCGGGCCGGAAGGCGCCGGGGGTAGCTCCATACGCACCGTCCACGGTTTACCGTCCATGTGTCGCGGGATTGAAATGCCGAAGAGATGCAGGAGCGTAGGCGCCACGTCGGCGATGGAGTGACGCTCGCCAAGAATGGGGCGATTGGCGAAGAGCACGCCTGGTACTTCGCGAGGATCGGTGCAGTGATCACCGCTCCATGGGTACACGTTGTCAGAGAAAACTTCGCCCTGGACCGAACCATTCACCGATCCCCATGCCACGCGGTAGCCGGAGGCGTAACCCACTAGCAGATCCGGCGCATTTTCACGGTAGGGACCATCGTAAACTTCGCGCGTGTCGAACACTTCGCGGATGGCAACCTGGCCGGTACCGGGATCCTGAAGGCCGCGCAGTTTTTCGCGGATCTCGGCCAAGAGTGCGTCGGCTTCTTCGCCGGGCTGAACGATGCCGTGGCGCTCGCGCCCGGCAAGATTCAAGTAGAGGCCGTTGAGGCCCAGGCCGTAGGCTCGTGTGCGCTGCCAATCCACGTGGCGGAACCATCGCTCGCTGACCGTGCTGCCGGATACGAGCGAGAGGTAGCCCTCGCGATGGAGCCAGGCATTCAGATTGAAGCTGCGGCGAAAGGATTTGAAGCCGTGGTCGGAAACGACGAGTACGAGCGCATCAGGACCCGCGCGATCGAGCACGCGGCCGACAAGCGCGTCGATGCGCTGGTAGAGCGTCTCGACGACCCGGCAGTCGGGTAATTCGCCCTCTGGCGCCGCAGGCTGGTCCCGTTCCATGTGCCGCCAAAACATGTGCTGGATGCGGTCAGTGATATCGAAAACGCAGATACAGGCGCCGCGGCGCGTCTTGTCGAGCACGTCGAAGAATATCTGTTCGCGCTCGGCATGGATTTGGTAGCACTGCTTGAGAAACGCTGCGTCATCGAGGGCGCCGTAATGGAGCGCCCAAGAATCTTCCGCCAGGCCGAGCGTGGAGAACGGCCCGTACAGCTTCCCCAGGTAGACGGAAAAGTTGAAGGGATGTGAGATCGGAAGCGTGG
>DASPSB010000379.1:0-5133 GCA_035624135.1 Candidatus Acidiferrales bacterium
GGGGTGTACGTGGTGCGGCGCCTGGCCGCGGAGCCGCTGCCCGCGAATGTCCGCTGCCTCGACGGAGGAACCGGCAGTTTCCAGCTCCTCGAACCGATGCAGCAGGCCGGGCGCATCATTCTCATTGATGCCACTATTGACGGAAACCCGCCGGGCACGCTGCGGCGCCTCACACCACGGTTCTCCTCCGAATACCCGGCAGCGCTCACGGCGCACGACATCGGCCTGAAGGATCTGCTCGACGCGGCTTACCTGCTGGGAGCGCCGCTCGACGTGACGCTGTTCACGATCTCGATTGCGCCGTTGCAGGGCATGGGAATGGAACTCTCGCCCGCCATTGCCAGACGCGTTGATGAGATTGCCAAGAAAATTCTCGAGGAAGTAGCGACGCTCGCTGAGCAAACCGAAAGGGACAGCCAGGAAGCCTGCCGTGCATGAACTGGGGATAGCGGCGTCGATCCTGGAGCGCGTGCAACAAGAGTCGGCGCAGCGAAACGGCGCGCGCGCCATCAAAGTGGGTGTGCGCATCGGCGAGCTGTCCGGTGTGGACCCTGAGGCGCTTTCCTTTGGCTTCGAGGCTCTGGTGAAAGACACGCCGCTCGAAGGCCTGGCCCTCGAAATCGACTACCGCAAGCGCATGCAGCGCTGCTCGAAGTGCTCCCGCGAATACGAGAGCAGCATGCTCTTCACTGTTTGTCCCGAATGCGGCAGCCTCGAGACGGCCTGCATCGCGGGCGACGAACTCGACCTAATGTTTATCGAGTTGGAGGACCCGGCATGCGTGTAGCCGTCGAGGAAAAAGTTCTCAACGAAAACCAGCGGCTGGCCCTGGAGCTTCGCCAGCGATTCCACGATCACAATGTCTTCTGTCTAAACCTGATCAGCGCGCCCGGCTCGGGCAAGACCTCGCTCCTCGAGCGCACGCTGGAAGCGATGGTGCGGGACGCCAAGCTCGCGGTGCTGACCGGCGACATTCAGACGGAGAACGACGCGCGGCGCCTGGCCGGTGCGGGCTTCCCGGTGAAGCAGATCACGACCGGAGGCACCTGCCATCTCGATGCAAAAATGATCACCAAGGCGCTCGCCGATTGGGACCTGGATAAAATCGAGATTCTGTTCATCGAAAACGTGGGCAATCTGGTTTGTCCCTCGAGTTACGACCTCGGGGAACACGCAAAGGTGGTGCTGCTCAGCGTGACCGAGGGCGAAGACAAGCCGCTCAAGTATCCGGGCATCTTCCTGAAGTCCGAACTTTGCGTGATCAACAAAACGGACCTGCTTCCCTACGTGCCGTTTGATCTCGCCGCCGCGCGGGAAAATGCGCGCAAGGTGCATCCCGGGATCGACATCGTGGAAACCTCCTGCACGGCGCGGAGGGGCCTCGACGAGTGGCTCGCGTGGATTTATCGCCGCCAACAGAAGGCCATTGGCGCGCCCGCGCTCTAAGCCGGCTCAGCAGATACGCGGGAGTTGTTCGCCGCTGTGCATGTCGAGGAGCCGTCGTGTGCCGATGCAGCACTCCAGCGTGACCAAGGACGCGGGCGATTCGGAAACGCTTCCAATCCGGGAGGAGCGTGAAGAAACGGCCTGGCCTTTCATGAGGTCGAGCGCGCGCGCGGCCTGCGCTTCCGGCACGAAGGCGATGAAGCGGCCTTCGTTGGCCAGGTAGAGCGGGTCGAGGCCGAGAATCTCGCAGGCGCCACGCACATTCTCTTCAACCAGCACCTGCTGTTCTTCGATGCGAATGTGCAGCCCGCTGGATTCGGCGATCTCAATCAAGGCCGTGGCCAGCCCTCCGCGGGTCAGATCGCGCAGGCAATGGATTTCGATTCCCGCTTGCAGCATGGCTTCGACCGGAGCCGCAAGGGGCGCGCAATCGCTCTGAATGGTGGTTTCGAATTCCAGTCCTTCGCGGACGGCCATGATGGCCACGCCGTGGCGTCCCACGTCGCCGCTCAGAAGGATGGCGTCGCCCGGGCGCACACCCGCAGGGGCAATTACGCGGTTGTGCTCGATCACTCCGATGCCGGCCGTGTTGACGAACAGGCTGTCGCCTTTCCCGCGGTCCACCACTTTGGTGTCGCCGGTGACCACCTTGACGCCGGCTTGGCGAGCCGTCCTGGCGATGGAATCCACAACGCGCTTCAGCGTATCGAACGAGAGTCCTTCCTCGATGATGAACGCGGTGCTCAACGCCAGCGGGCGCGCGCCGCACATGGCCAGATCGTTGACCGTTCCGTTCACCGCGAGGCTTCCGATGTCGCCTCCGGGGAAAAAGAGCGGGGAAACCACGTAGGAATCCGTGGTGAAGGCCAGCCGCGTCGCGCCCATCTCCAGCACGGCGCCGTCGTGCCGCGCCTCCAGCTCCTCGCAGCGGAACGCGGGAATCACGCACTGCTCCAGGAGCTGGTGCATCAGCCGCCCGCCTCCGCCATGGGCCAGCATCACGCAGTCCGCCTGGCTGACGGGCACGGGGCAGGTGATCGTGAATGGCTTGCCCACCTTCAGCTCCCTTTTGTCGCTCCCGCCACCTGCTGTTCGAAGCGCCGGTAACGGTAATAGGCGGCGCAGGCCCCTTCGTTGGAGACCATGGTCGCGCCCAGCGGATGTTCCGGCGTGCAGCGTCCGCCGAATGCGGAGCACTCGTGCGGCTTCTTGACGCCGCGGAGCACCAGTCCGCTGATGCACTCCGAATCCTCCTCCACGGCATAAGCGGCCACGCCAAAACGGGTCTCCGCGTCATGAGCTGCAAACTCATCGCGGAGGCCCAAGCCGCTTTGGGGAATCTCGCCGACGCCGCGCCACTTCCGCGGAACGACGCGAAACACGCGCGCGACCAAGTCCTGCGCGGGGCGGTTGCCCTTCTTGCGAACGGACCGCAAATATTGGTTCTCGACTTCGGCGCGGCCGCTCTCCAATTGGCGCACGCACATCAGAACTCCCTGCAAAATATCCAGCGGCTCAAAACCCGTAACGACGATGGGGACGCGGTATCGGGCGGAGAGCGGCACGTACTCCTCGTAACCCATAACCGTGCAGACGTGGCCGGCGGCGAGAAAGCCCTGCGTGCGATTGTCGGGCGAGCTGAGAAGGGCTTCGATGGCGGGCGGCACGAGGACGTGGGATACGAGGACGGAAAAATTCTCAATGTGCTGGGTGTGCGCCTGGAATACGGCCATGGCGTTGGCGGGCGCCGTGGTCTCAAAACCAACCGCAAAGAAAACCACCTGCTTGGCCGGGTTCTCACGCGCAGTTTGGAGCGCGTCCAGCGGCGAATAGACAATCCGCACGTCGCCGCCTTTGGCCTTGACGGAAAAGAGGTCGCTCGTGCTGCCCGGCACACGCAGCATGTCGCCGAACGAGCAGAAGATCACATTCGGTCGCGCGGCGATTTGCACAGCCTTGTCGATGAGCTCGAGCGGAGTGACGCACACAGGACAGCCGGGGCCGTGCAGCAGGGTGATCTTCTGCGGCAACAATTCGTCGATTCCGTATTTGACGATGGTGTGCGTCTGCCCGCCGCACACCTCCATGATGGCCCACGGCCGCGTAGTCACCCGGGCGATGGCGCGGGCGTAGCGCTGCGCGGCGGCGCGATCGCGGTATTCGTCCACGTACCTCATTGGAGCGGCTCCAACTCCGCCAGTTCGCCCATCTGCTTCAGGTATTCAAAGGTCTGCTGCGCTTCGCTCTCCTCCACAATGCTGATGGCAAATCCCACGTGGACGATCACGTAGTCGCCGACGTTCGCCTCCGGAACATAGGCGAGACTCACCTGCTTCTGGATTCCGCCAAAACTCACCGTGCCGGAGCGCAAAACGTCTTCCCCGGTAATGCTCAGAATTTTTCCCGGAACCGCAAGGCACATGTCAGTCCCTCCCCGGTTGCAGGCTGGCTGCCGCCGCCATCAGTTGTCCCAGCGCGATCCCGCCGTCGTTCGGAGGCACGCGCTGGTGCCAGTACGGCTGAAAACCCGCGGCGCGCAGTTCCCGGATCAGCCGCTCAGTCAAATATTTATTCTGAAAGCATCCGCCGCTGAGCGCGACCCTTTTTTCGCCCATCCGCTTTGCAACCTCGACTCCCATGGCCGCGAGCATATTGTGGAAGCGCGCGGAAGCCACGGAAAGCGGCAATTCCCTTTGCGCCAGGGCTTCGCGCACCGCGGGCTCCCAGTCGAGGACGAGCATATCGCCGCTTTCTGCGACTCGAAACGGCCAGGCATCTTCCGCGGGAGACCGGTCGAGGGAGAATTCCAGTTCCATGGCGGCTTGTCCCTCAAACTGCGTCAGATGCCGAAGATTCAGCAAGGAGGCAAAGCCGTCGAACAGGCGGCCGGCGCTGGTGGTGACCGGAGAATTGATTTTCTCGGCGAGCATCTTGCGGAGCACGCGCAACTCCTCGCCGGAAAAGACGCCATTGGGCAATCGTCCGCCGCCGAATGCATCGTCGCCGAAAACCTCGTACAGGAGGGCCAGCGCGCACCGCCTTGGCTCGCGAACCGCCTTTTCTGCTCCCGGCAACAAGAACGGCCGCAAATGCGCGACGCGGCGGAAATTTCCTTCGGTCACGTGCAGGAATTCGCCGCCCCACACGGTGCCGTCCGGGCCAAAACCGCTGCCGTCCCAGGCGATGCCCAGGAGCGGAGGCCGCAGCCGGTTTTCCGCCATGCAAGAGAGGACATGCGCGTAATGGTGCTGCACTTCGACGCGCGGGAGCATAGCGGCCCTGGCGTACTGCGTGGAGAAATAGGCCGGGTGCATGTCGCAAGCAACGGCAATGGGCTTCAGTTCGTAGAGCGATTTGAAGGCGCGGATGACAGACCGGAACGCCTCGTACGAAGTTTCGTTTTCCAGGTCGCCCACATGCTGGCTGATGAAGACCAGCGAACCTACCGAGGCCGAA
Organism: Candidatus Acidiferrales bacterium; assembly: GCA_035624135.1. Lineage (GTDB taxonomy): Bacteria > Acidobacteriota > Terriglobia > Acidiferrales > UBA7541 > JOPF136. The sequence continues at coordinate 4,903 of DASPSB010000379.1, forward strand.
ATCGTGTTCTTCTGCTGCGCGCCGGTGGCCAGCACGCTCGGCAGGGCGCCATCGACAGGGACAGGGAGAGGCGCGAACCCGCGCGCGCGGCGGACGACCAGCTCCCGCCCGTCCATCTCCCGCACCACGGAGTCGTCCACATGGCGCAGGATGGGCCGGTTGTGCACCAGAAAGACGTCCGCGATGCCGCGAAGACGCGCGAGCGCTTCGCGCTCGTCGGTACAGATCGGC
>DASPSB010000414.1:0-13833 GCA_035624135.1 Candidatus Acidiferrales bacterium
TATACGGGCGGATTCTCGTTTCAGATAGGGCCGCACAGCGGCGAGACCTTCGGAACATTTGTGTGGAACGGATTTTCGTGGAGCGCGGGCGAGATTGCTTCGCGGCTTGCCTGGTTTCTTTTTGCATTCCTGGTGCTGCTGCTCGCGGCGGCGTTTTTTGACCGTTTCGATCCCTCACGAGGTGTATTCCGGCGGTTCAGCTTGAGGCGCGGCCTGCTCTCGGACGGCGCGACAACGGGACGGGAGGAAGGGAGCGCGGATGACAGAGCCGAACCCGCGAGTGCGGCCCCCGCGGGTCACACGCATCTGACGCCGCTTCCGGCGCGGGCCGGGAACGGGAGGTTCGGCGCGGTGCTCGCCGCCGAATTGCGGCTGATGATGAAGGGACGCTCGAAGTGGTGGCTGCTGGTGGCGCTGGGATTGCTTATCGGATCATTCGCCGCGCCAGCGGGAGAGGCGCGAGGGAAGGTTCTCGCATTCGCGTGGCTGTGGCCGGTGCTGGTCTGGTCTGCGATGGGGACGCGAGAGCCGCAGAATGGAACGGCACCGCTTATTTTTTCCTGCGCGCACGCGTTGAAGCGGCAACTTCCGGCCCTGTGGCTTGCAGGGGCGCTGGTGGCGCTGGTGACGAGCGCGGGGGTGGGCGTTCGCACAATTGCCGCGGGCGACTGGGCACACGCGATCGCATGGATCGGAGGCGCGATGTTTATTCCCGCACTGGCGCTCGCGCTCGGAGTGTGGAGCGGAACCGGCAAACTCTTTGAAGGGCTGTACACGGCGTTCTGGTACGCCGGGCCCCTGCAGCCGACACCGGCGCTCGATTTCATGGGAGCGTCACCGAATTTGAGCGGGCGAATTCCGGCTTTCTATCTGGCTGCGACTCTCGTGCTGCTGTGCGTGGCGGCCGTCGGACGCAGGCGGCAAATCCGCGGCTGAGGCGCGTACACGGTTTGCGCCCGGGCGTGATACCGTTTGACGCGAATCCAGGCGCGGCGGAAGGGAAACGCGCAATTCCGGCCGCGCGTCCAATCCTGCGTTACTCCACGAGGGGGGAGATCCATGAACTCGAAGACATACACAGTGATTTTCGCATTCGCGCTGGCCGCGGGATTGCTTTGTGCTTCCGGCGCGGCGGCGTGGCCGGCGGGCGCGAAGCCTGCGTCACCGCAAGCGGCCGCTGCGGCAACCACCAATCCCAACGAAGGCTTTCTACATACGTGGAAAGACGTGACGCGCAAACTCATCGACATGGGCGAGGATTTTCCGGAAGACAAATACGACTACAAGCCGAAGCCGGAAGTTCGCTCATTTGCCGAGCAGCTGCTGCACGCGTCGGGCGCCGTCTATTACTTCAAGGCCGTGGTGGAAGGAACCAAACCGCCGTCAGAGGAGCCCAAGCGCAGCGACTTCAAATCGAAGGCTGAAATTGTCGCGTACGCGAAGAAGGCCTTTGCGGAGGGCGCGGCGATGATTGAAAAGGCCGACTTCTCGAAGACCATCAAGGGGCGGCGGCGTGAGATCAATCCGTACGATTTCTGGAGCGACTTCTGCGAGCATCCCGGCGAACATTACGGCCAGATGGTGGTGTACTACCGACTGAACGGCCTGGTGCCGCCGGAGTCGAGGCCCAAGAAGTAAGTCCACATCGCAAACCAACTGACAGGGACGCGCGCCGGACGTGAAGGGAGATTAGCCGCTGTACCGAGGAGTTGAGGGCAGGGCCGCGGCGGAACGAAAGCATTCGCCTGCCTGCGCCATTTTCCGGTATGACGGGCTCGACGACTCCCGAGGTAGTTGCTTTTGTCTCTATCATGTGTTGAGATTCGCACGCGTTACTCGCCTGTTCGTCGCCCCTGGAGGTTCTATGGCCGCGATCGCCGGCAACGCCAGCCCGGGAATGGAAGCACTGCGTCCGCTGGAGCTTGGAGAGCTTCTGGACCGAACCTTTTCGCTCTACCGCCGATATTTCATGACATTTGTACTGATTGCCGCAGCGCCCTATCTGGTGTCGTTTGCCGCCGGGCTGTTGGTCAGCTCAGGCCGGAGCGCGATGGCAGAACCGGGCCGGGGTCCAACATTGAGCATTTCCATCCTTCTCGGGTCTCTGATTCTCATGGTGTTCTCTTTGTTCGCCGCCGCGGCTGCCCAGGCAGCGAGCTTTTTTGCGGTGTCCGAGGCCTATCTGGGCCGGCCGACAACGTTTGGCGCTGCCTACCGGCAAGCGAAGGGAAAGCTGACGGTGCTGGTCGGCACGGCGTTTTACGTCGGATTGGCGGTCGCGGGAGGTTTCATTCTGCTCGTTATTCCCGGGCTGATCGTGTTGTGCAGGTCCTGCGTGGCCATTCCATCGGTGATCCTGGAAGGCCTGGGTCCGCGAGAGGGCTTCAAGCGGAGCATGGAATTGACCAAAGGATACGCCTGGCGTGCTGCCGCGATCCTGGGACTCACGTTCATCATTGCAATGGTGGCCGGGTTCATCTTCCAATACCCGATCCAATTCGTGGCCATCATGCTGAAGGATACGCCCGCGGCTCCGATCTGGATTTTCGTCGGACAGGTGGGGAACCTGGTGGCGCAATGCCTGGCCGGGCCGATCGCGTACATCGCCATGACGCTCTTCTATTACGATTTGCGCGTGAGGAAAGAAGGCTTTGACCTCGAGCGGCTGCTTTCCGGCATCGGGGGACAAAGCGCGATTGGAGGAATGACGCCCGGGCCACTCGGCTCGATCCGGTAAGCTTGCAGGCATGGAGCGCGCGCAGAGGACTCGCCAGACGATGTGGAAGCTTCCCGCTGGGACCATGAGGCGAGGGCCTGCCTTCGCTCTGGTCATCATTCTGTTCGTCGCGGCGACAGCCCGGGCGGGCACAGGTGTGAGCCCGGAAAGCGGCGATTCCGCTCGAACGGTGAGCGCCGGGGAGTTCGCGCGGGAAATCGGCCAACTCGAGGCGAGCGCTCGCCTGCTGCAGACCAATCCGGGATCGATCCAAGCGCTGAGCCACGCCATTCCCGAAGGCTGGATCGTGGGCGAGGAGCACATCGCGGTGAGCGCGGAGAGCCTGCGGGCATTGACAGAAAAAATCGAGGCGTATCCGAGACTGAAACCCGAGTTGCTTGCGGCCCTGGATGCGCAGCTCGCCGAGATGGAGGAACTGGCCGCATCGCTTTCCCGGCCGTCCGAGGGCGGGGATGCGCACGCCAAACTCGGGCAGATTCTCGCTCGACCTGAATTCGAATCCGCAATGAAGGAGAGCGATTACCTACTGTGGAAGACGCGGCTCCTGCGCTGGCTGGTCCAAAAGCTCGGCGCGTTGTTCCGTGCGCTGCCGATGAGCGGCGCAATCGGCCAGGCCTATTTATGGGGAGTGCTTGCCCTGCTGGTGGCCCTGCTGGCGATCTGGCTCTTTCGCCAATTCCGCGGGCATCAACTAGCGCTCATGGAACTGGAACCGCCGCTTCCCCGCGGGATAACGTGGGGCCAGTGGATGCGAGCGGGGAAGGAGTTTGCGCAGGCGGGGCAGTGTCGCGAGGCTTGTCATGCCTTCTACTGGGCGGCCGTCTACCGGCTGGCGGATCTGAACGTGTGGTCACTCGACCGCGCACGAACGCCGAGGGAATATCTGCGGCTGATGGGGGAGCGTGCCGGGGCCGCGCGATCTTCCGCCGGCACAGCGCAGATCAGCGCGGAGCAGCGGAGAGCGCTCGAGGCGCTCACGAACTCCTTTGAGCTCACCTGGTACGGCTACCGGAGCGCGGGAGACCCGGAAATCCATGCCGCGCTGACGCAACTCGAGGTGCTGGGATGCCGTCTGCCCTGAGCGTCCGTCTCGCACCGGGGGACAGGAAAATCCTGTTTATTCTGGCAGCGTTTTGTCTTGCGCTCGCGGCGGCCGCACTGGTGATTGGGCCAGTGAACCCGCAAGAGGGGTTCGGAATTCCGTCGAGCTACAGTTACGGACCAGGGGGCGCGCGGGCAGCTTACGTGCTACTGGAGGAGTCCGGATACGACGTCGCGCGCTGGGAAAAATCTCCGCTGGAATTGCCTTCACGCGGAGACGGGACGATTCTGATTTTTTCGGAGCCGGTGTACACCGCAGGCGAGGAGGAGCGCCAGGCATTGGTGCGTTTCCTGCGGACCGGGGGACGCATCGTGGCAACCGGAGGAATTGCGGCGAGCACGCTCCTGCCGGAGGGCGGCGCGATCTCGAAGGCGGTACTGCCCGGCGAGACGCAGAGCTACGCGGCGTTGCTGCCTAGCCCCATCACCCGCGACGCCGGAGAAATTGAGCTGGTGCCGGAATCGGCCTGGGCGCACCTCGAGTCCCGCCAGCTGGCGCTGTACGGCGCGCAGTCCGAGCCCGTTGTGGTGACGTATCGAGTGGGGGATGGACGCGTGGTGTGGTGGGCGGGCGCCTGGCCGCTGACCAACCTGGGAATCTCAGCGAAACAAAATTTGCAGTTGTTTCTGAATTCGGTGGGCCCGCCACAGGGCGTAAAGGTCCTGTGGGACGAATATTTTCATGGCGAGCGAGGGTCGCTGTGGTCTTACCTGAAGGCCACGCCGGTTCCGTGGGCGGGGCTCCAACTCGGACTTTTCGCCGTGGCCGTGGTGGCGACATTCGGGCGCCGCTGGGGGCCAGCAATGCGCCGACGGACGGAATCCCGGCTGTCGCCGCTGGAGTTTGTGGACACGCTCGGCGCGCTGTATCAGCGCGCGCACGCGGCGCCTCCCGCGGTTCGCGTGTCGCTGCAACGATTTCGGTTTCTGCTGACGCGGAGGCTCGGCCTAGCGGCGAGTCTCGATGCAAAGGAACTGGGCCGCGCGGCGAGCGCGCGGCTGGGCCGGGCGGCAGAAGGGGTTTCGGAGGCGCTGACGCGCGCGGAAATGGCTGCGGCCCAGCTGGAATTGGACGACAAGACGGCGCTGGCAACGGTGCGGACGCTGGACGGCTACGCGGAAGCTTTGCGTTTGACGGGACGCCCGCACGCGGCTGAGGTATCCTCTGCGCCGAATCACAAGGGGGCTCGGAATGGGTGAGGGAGTTGCAGGTCTGGCGGCGCATCTCCAGCGGGAGTTCGGCAAAGCCGTGGTGGGACAGCAGGAGCCGCTCGAGCAATTGCTGCTGGTGCTGCTGTGCGGAGGCCACGCGCTCCTGGAAGGAGTGCCCGGCCTGGCCAAGACGCTTGCGGTGAAGGTGCTGGCCCGGCTGCTGCGCCTCGAATTTCAGCGCGTCCAATGCACGCCGGACCTGATGCCGGCCGACGTGACGGGAACGAACGTGTTCAACATGGCCACGTCGAGCTTCGCCTTTCATCGCGGGCCGATCTTCACCGACCTGCTGCTCGTGGACGAAATCAACCGGACTCCGCCGCGCACGCAATCGGCGCTGCTGGAAGCGATGGAGGAGCGCCAAGTGACGGTGGAAGGCACGCGGCACGCGCTGAGCAGTTTCTTCACGGTGTGCGCCACGCAGAATCCCATCGAGTTCGAAGGCACCTATCCGCTGCCGGAGGCGCAGCTCGACCGGTTCCTGGTGAAAATCCGGTTCGCGTACCCGGAGGACGCGGCGGAACAGGAAATTCTGCGGCACTTCCATGAGGGGTTCGATCCGCATGACCTGGACCGGCTGGGTCTCGAGCCGGTGGCGGCGGAGATGCTCGCCGCGGCACGGGCGGAAGTGATCCGGATTCAGGTGGAGCCAGCGCTCATTCAATACGTCACGGCGATCGCACGAAGGACGCGGGACTGGCCCGCCGTGTCGCTGGGCGCCAGCCCGCGCGCGGCGGTGAGCCTGCTGCTGGTGGCCAAGGCATGCGCTGCCGTGGAAGGACGCGATTATCTGATTCCGGACGACGTGAAGACCGCAGCCGCGCCGGTGCTTCGCCATCGCCTGGTACTGAAACCCGAGGCGGAACTGGAAGGAGTCTCCGCGGATCAGGCAATCGCGGAAGTGCTCGCCTCAGTGGATCTTCCGAAATGAGGCGGCGACCCGGCTTGGCGCGATGAGTTTCTCGAATACGCTTCCACTTTCTCCGACGCCCGGACCGGTGCCCCCGCGCACTGCCGCCACGCCCTCGCCGCAAGCCAGTCTCCCGGTCACGGGCGGAATGGTTCCGGCAGCGGTTTCGGCCGCTGCGGAACCCAAAGGACGAATCGGGGCAGCCTTCGGTCCGCGATTCTTTCTGTTTTTCCTGGCAGGACTGGTGTGGCTGGGGCCGGCGTGGTGGGACGCACGCTTTGCAGCCGCAATGATTTTGTGGGATCTGTTCGCGCTGGGGTTTTGGGCAGGCGATCTGGCGCGGCTGCCGCGCCGAGGAGAGGTGCACGTAACGCGGAGCTGGAATGCGCCGCCGGCGCTTTCCGTCGTATCGCGGGTGGAGCTGGAAATCACATCGAACAGGGAAACGCCGCTGCGCATGGAGGTATCCGACGCAGTCCCTGGCGCACTTCGCGCCACGCCGCCGGTGCTTGGGGTGTCGTGCCTGCGCGGCCTTCCCGGACGCGCGACGTATGAGATCGAGCCGGTGGAACGAGGCGACTTGAAGTTGGGAGCCGTTCATTTGCGGGTGCAAAGCCGGCTTGGATTTGCGGAACGATGGCTGGTAGCGTCGCTGACGCAGACGGTGCGCGTATTCCCCAACCTGAAGGAAGCGCAGCGGCACACGCTCTACCTGCTGAAGAGCCGGCAGGCGGAAATGGAGAAGCGGCGGGCACGGCTGCGGGGATATGGACGGGAGTTCGATAGCCTTCGCGAGTATCGCGAGGGAGATGACCCGAGGGACATCTGCTGGACGGCGAGCGCACGGCGGGGCACGCTGGTGACGAAACTGCACGAAATCGAGCGGAGCCAGGCAGTGTGGCTGGTGGTGGACGCGGGGCGGCTGCTGCGCGCGCGGGTGCACCTGGCGGGGATGCGCGCGCCGCTCGAAAAACTCGACTTTGCCGCTTCCGCGGCGCTCACGCTGGCATATGTGGCGCAGTATTCCGGGGATCGTGTGGGGCTGGTGGCGTACGCCCGCCGCTTGCAGAGCCGCGTGAATGCGGCGCGAGGCCCGCGGCAGAACCGCACACTGGCCGATGCGCTCGCGCTGGTGCGTTCGGAGCCTTATGAGGCGGACCACGGGCTGGCGTGCGAGACCCTGCTCAGTTCGCAGAAGCGCCGCAGCCTGGTGGTGTGGATCACGGATCTGGCGGAAACCGCTGCGACGCCAGACGTGATCGAGAGCGCGTTGCGGCTGGTGAGGCGGCATCTGGTGCTCTTTGTGGTCCTGGGCCAGCCGGATGTGGCACGGCTGGCAGCGGCAACGCCGGAGTCTCCTACGGAGATGTACCGCGCGATGGCCGCGCAGGAAATGATGCAGCGGCGGGACCTGCTGCTGCGCACACTACATTCGCAGGGGGCGCTGACCGTTCAGGTGGATCCGGAGAACCTGGCTCCGGCGCTGCTGGATCGCTATCTGGAGATCAAGGAACGCAGCATGCTGTGAAGTGCGGCGGCAGGAAGGCGCTCAGGCGCCGGCGGCTGGCTGGGGTGTTTGAGCGTTCGAACCGCGTCCCGCAAACGCGAGATAAGCGGCAAGCGCGCAGCCGGCAGCGGCGCCCAGCAGAAATTTAAGGCCGGGCGGAAACGGGGAGGGAGAAATGAAGCCTTCGATCGTTCCGGCGAGCACCAGGATGGGAACAATGCCGAGCACCAACTGAGCGGCTTTTTTGCCTGCTTCGATGAGCGATTCGCGGCGATCGAGCGCACCCGGAAACAGCAGGCCGCGGCCGAGGAGCAAACCCGCGCCGCCGGAAATAAAAATGGCGGGCAATTCGAGCGCACCATGGCCGGCCACAAAGCTCCACAGCTTGAGACTCATGCCCGCTTGCCAGCAGGCGGCGCCGATGACGCCGATCAAAACGCCGTTTTGCAGCAGCATCAGGAGGGTGAAAACAGCCGCGGTGATGCCGGCGGCAAAAATGGTGAAGCAGACGGCGAGGTTGTTCGTCATGATGCCGCTGGCGGCAAGCGGTTTCATGGCCACTACAGGATCGGTCCACATGCGGCGCGTTTCGATCGTGTCGGTCATCTGAGGAGTCAGGAAGAAGCGGCTGAAGGCGGGATCGCGGAGGGTGACGAGCCAGCCCAATACCGCCCCCAGGAGGAAGACAGCGAACGCGGCCAGCGTGTAGGAGAACGTCTCGCGAAAGACGCGGGGAAAGGTGGCGGCGTAAAAATGGAAGATGCCGCCGGAAGCAGGACGCTTGCCGGAATAGATCAGGTTGTGAGCCCTGCCGAGGAGACGATTGAGATGCTCGGCGAGTGTGCGGCTCTCCACGTCCTCGCGGACGCGGGCCAGATCGGCCGCGGTTTGACGGTATAATAGGCCCAGTTCTTGCAGTTCCTGGTGGGTGAAGACAGATACATCCGAGGGAAGCTCGAGTTTCGCGGGGCGCGTGACGAGCTCTTCGAGGCGCGCCCAGTGGACTTGCCGCTTCCGCAGCCAGCGCGAGGAGATCATCCGTGAGTGCCCCACCCGGCGATTTGGGTGACCAGGCGTCGAGCTTCGACAAGCTTACCATCGAGACGCCTGAGCAGTTGCCTCTGGAGTTTCCACTGGCGGGAGTGGGGAGCCGGTTTCTGGCCCTGCTGGTGGACAGCATGATTCAGATCCTGGCCGGGCTGGCCGCGTTCGTGGTCCTTCTTCTCTCGCAGGTGGTCACCATCGGTTATCTGCGTTCGGGACATCTCTGGGCAGTGGCCGTGATGGTCCTGATCGTTTTCGTGCTGTATTACGCTTATTTCGCGTTTTTCGAGGCCATCTGGAATGGACAGACGCCGGGAAAACGACAGCAGGGCCTTCGAGTGATCAAGGAGAACGGAGGGCCGATCAGCGTGTTCGACGCTGTGTCGCGAAATTTAATGCGAGTGATCGACCAGCTTCCCCTTCTTTACGGCGTGGGAATCATCAGCGTGCTCGTAAGCGAGCGCAGCCAGCGGCTGGGTGACTTCGTGGCCGGCACCGTGGTGGTCCACGAAAAGCCGCTCGAGGGACTGACGGCGGCGTGGCGAAGCGCGGGGACGGCAACCGCTCAGCCTGAGGCCGCTGTGCCCCGGCTGGGGGCCGAGAATCTGACGCCGGAGGAGTTCCGCGTCATCGAGACTTTTTTGGAGAGGCGGCACAGCCTGGAGAAGTATGTTCGTGACCGCTTTGCCTGGGAGATCGCGCAGCGGCTGGGGGCGAAATTAAACGTTCGGGAGGAGGACAGAAGACCTTCGGAAGAGTTCCTGGAAGCGCTGGTGCGCGAACGGCGGCGCTGAGCGGAAGTTGCATCTCGCGCGCGGGCGCGGCCCGGTTTGGACTCCGTGACGGCGGCTGCCGCTCTCAGGCGCCGGCTCTCAGCGGCGCGCTTTTCATCCTTCGTCCCGATTGCGGCTGCTTGCTCCTCCCCACGGTTGCAGCTAAAGTGCCACGCATGGAACGACCAGGAGGTGCGGATTGCGAACCGACGAGCGGTGGACAGCCTTCCTCCTCGCGGTGCTGCTGATGACGCTCGCTCCCACGGCTGATTCGCAACGCCCGGCGCAGGGGCGATCGATGACGATTACGCGCGGGGGGATCGTCGCGGCGGAATCGCCGCTGGCGGCGCAGGCGGGAGCACAGGTGCTGGCGCGCGGAGGTTCCGCGGTGGACGCGGCCATCGCGGCGAATGCGGTGATGGGCGTCGTCTCGCCGATGATGAACGGCATCGGCGGCGACCTGTTCGCGATCGTGTACGAGGCGAAAACCGGCAAGCGCTACGGAGTGAACGCGAGCGGATGGGCGCCGCGCGGGCTGACGCCGGAATTCCTGCGCGCGCGCGGCATGACGAAAATGCCGGACCACGGGATCCAGTCCGTTACGGTGCCGGGAACGGTGGAGGGCTGGGTGAAACTCCACGAGAAATTCGGGCGCCGGCCGCTGGCCGAGGATCTTTCCGCGGCGGTGCGCATCGCGGAAGAGGGTTATCCGGTGACGGAGTGGGTAGCGATTTACTGGCAGCACAGCGTGCTCGATGCGCGCGAGGATCCCGCAGCGGCAAAACTCTACCTGCCCGAAGGCCGGCCGCCACGCGTGGGCGAGATTTTCCGCAATCCCGAGCTGGCTGCGGCGCTGCGGCGAGTGGGCGAGCGTGGCCACGACGGGTACTACCGCGGCGAGACAGCGGAGAAAATTGTGGCTGCCGAGAAGCGCTTCGGCGGCACGATGACCGCTGAGGATCTGGCGGATTTCTCGGCGGAATGGGCGGAGCCGATTTCGACGATCTATCGCGGCTGGACGGTTTACGAAATGCCGCCGAACGGTCAGGGCATTGCGGCGCTGATGATGCTGAATATCCTCGGGGAATTCGATTTCAGCGGGGCAAAGCAAAACTCGGCGGACGTGCTGCACACGGAAATCGAAGCGAAAAAGCTGGCGTACGCGGATATGCTGCATTACGTGGCCGACCCGCGCTACGCGAAGGTACCCGTGGCGGAATTGCTGAGCGGGGAGCACGCGAGAGCGCGTGCCCGGCAGGTGGACGCGCGGCATGCCAGTTGCGCGGTAGGGCCGCTGGAGGTGGCCAGCTCCGCGGCGGACGGTCCCGCGCCCAGGCTGCCGGTCGAGGCGGGCGATACCACGTATCTTTCCGCCGTGGACCGCGAGGGCAACATGGTTTCGCTGATCCAGAGCAACTACGACTATTTCGGCTCCGGGATCGTGGCGGATGGCGCGGGCTTCGCGTTGCAAAATCGCGGGGCGCTCTTTTCGCTCGAGGCAGGGTCGCCCAATCTGCTGGCAGGCCGCAAGCGGCCGCTGCACACCATTATCCCGGCGCAGATGGAGAAAGGAACGACGCGAATCGCGTTCGGGATCATGGGCGGGTGGAACCAGTCGCAGGCGCACGTGCAGTTCGTGGTGAACCTGGTGGACTTCGGGTTCAACATTCAGGCCGCGCTGGAGGCGCCGCGGTTCACCAAAAGGACGTTTGAAGGCTGCGACGTGGAGATGGAAGACGGAATTCCGGCAGCGGTGCGCGCGGAACTCGAGTCGCGCGGGCACAAAATCAGCGTGCATGCGGGGTATTCGCCGTCGGTGGGCGGCGGGCAGGCGGTGATGCGCGATTTTGCGACGGGAATCAATTACGGGGCGTCTGACCCTCGGAAGGATGGAGCGGCGATTCCGGAGCCGGAGAAGTAAAGACACCTGCCCAGCCGGAACGATCCTGCCGAGATGGGGCACGGCATGCCGTGCCCCTACGAACACGGCGGGCGCCTTGTCTTGGTTGACGCTTCTGAGATTCCCCGGCTATTCTGAATTCAGCGCCGCACTGCCATGAAGCAAGTCTATCTGGACCACAACGCGACGACCCCCGTTGCGCCGGAAGTACTGGAGGCGATGCTGCCGTATTTCGAACGCGAGGCGGGAAACGCCAGTTCGATTCACTCGTTCGGCCAGCGAGCGCGCGCGGCAGTAGAACGGGCGCGGGAGGCTGTTGCCAATCTGATTGGCGCGCGCCCGGCGGAGATTGTTTTCACGAGCGGGGGCACGGAATCGGATAATCTTGCCATCTTCGGGATTGTCGCGGCCGCGGCGGGACAGCGAAAGCATGTGATTACAACGCAGATCGAACATCACGCCGTGCTGAACACCTGCCAGGCGCTCGAGCGCGACGGCATCGAAGTTACGTACGCGCCGGTGAGCGGGCAGGGCATTGTCGATCCTGACGACATACGCGGCGCACTGCGGCCGGAAACGGCGCTGATCACGGTGATGCACGCGAATAACGAACTGGGCTCCGTACAGCCCGTTGAGGCTATCGGGAAGATCGCCGCCGAGGCGGACGTGTATTTCCACACCGATGCGGTACAGACCGCGGGCAAGATTCCGATTCGAGTGGAGGACATCGGCGCGGATTTGCTGTCGATTTCCGCGCACAAGATTCGCGGACCGAAGGGCGCCGGGGCACTCTACGTGCGGAAGGGCACGCGGCTGCGGCCACTGCTCTACGGCGGGCATCACGAACGCGACCGGCGGCCGGGGACGGAAAACGTGCCGGGAATCGTGGGGCTGGGGCGGGCTGCGGAACTTGCTGGCGCGAATCTTGCAGCGGATGCGGCGCGAATCGGCGCGCTGCGCGACCGGTTCGAGCGGGAACTGGCGGCTCACGTGCCGCACGCGCGGATCAACTCGGCTCAGGCCCCGCGGACCCCGAATACGTCGAACATCGTGTTTCCGTTCGTGGAAGGCGAGGCGCTGGTGATTGCGCTCGATTTAAAGGGGATTGCCTGTTCCACGGGCGCGGCGTGTTCGGCGGGCGCAGTGGAACCGTCGCATGTGCTGACGGCGATCGGACTGGCGGCGGATGAGGCGCGCGCGAGTTTGCGATTTAGTCTGGGGCACGACACAATGGACGAGGAAATTGATTACGCGCTCAGCGTGATCCCCGGCGCCGTGGAGCGGCTGCGCGAGCTTTCGCCGATGTATCGGAAGTAAAACCGAGGCAGGGAAACAGGGAAGCAAGGAACACCCCGGAATTACGCTGAGGCCATCTGAATCCACATGCGGGAAAGAGGATCCGGCGGTAGGAAATGAATACGACATCTAGGAACGGGCCGATTGTCGTCGCCATGAGCGGCGGCGTGGACAGCTCCACGGTCGCAGGACTGCTGCACCGCGAGGGCGCGCGCGTGATTGGATTGACGATGCAGCTCTGGAACCAGCGGCGCCTGCCGGAGCTTGCGGGCGAGGGTCCGGTGGCGCATCGGTGCTGTTCGCTCGACGATGTGTATGACGCCAGGCGAGTGGCGGAGCACTGCGGCTTTCCCTATTACGTGGTGAATTTCGAGCGGCAGTTCGAGGCGGCGGTGATCCGGCCTTTTGTGGAGGATTATCTGGCGGGACGCACGCCGATTCCGTGCGCGCAGTGCAACACGGCGGTAAAGTTCGACGAGTTGCTGTCGACGGCGCGGCAAATCGGGGCCGAGCGGCTGGCCACCGGGCATTACGCCCGCGTGCAGCGGAACGAGGCGACCGGGCGATGGGAGCTGTGGCGGGCACGCGACGCGGCGAAGGACCAGTCGTATTTTTTGTTTGGGCTGACGCAGGAACAGCTTTCGCGCACGCTATTTCCGCTGGGCGAACTGACGAAGGGGGAAGTCCGCGAGCTAGCGCGCGGGCTGCAGCTGCCCGTGGCGGAGAAGCCGGAGAGCCAGGAAATCTGCTTCGTGCCATCGGGTGATTATTCGCGGTTCATCCACGCCTATCTGGCGGAACAGGGGAACGTGGCGACGGAAACGGCGGGCGAAATTGTGACCACCGAAGGGGAAGTGGTGGGGGCGCACGCGGGAGTGCACAACTTTACCGTCGGACAGAGGCGCGGCCTGGGACTGGCCACGGGCGAGCCGATGTACGTGGTGCGCATCGAGCCGGATTCGCGGCGGCTGGTGGTGGGCGAAAACCGCGAGCTGCTGCGCGAGACGTGCGAAGTGGACGAAGTGAATTGGATTGCGGTGGAGCGGCTGGACGCTCCCGTGCGGGCGGAAGTGAAGATCCGACACAAGCACGAGCCGTCTGCTGCCTGGCTCGAGCCAATCGCGAACGGGGATTCTGATTGCGGGGCGCGCGTTCGCGTCCATTTTGACGAAGCGCAGCGGGCGATCACGCCCGGGCAGGCGGCAGTCTTCTATGGGGGTGACCGGGTGCTGGGTGGCGGCTGGATTGTCTGAGGTGAGACTGCCTTAAATGAACAGCTCTTCCTCCGAGGAGGAGGCGCGGGAGCGTTCGCCCTTGGGGGATTTTCCGCCGGTGAACATGTCCAGGCCGGCC
>DASPSB010000415.1:0-2802 GCA_035624135.1 Candidatus Acidiferrales bacterium
TAAAGTCTGAGCATCTAACCGCATGAATTCCATGGAGTCCGGCAGCGCAACCTGCAAATCGCGGGACATGCTTGCAAAGCCGTGGCTGGCCTTCGCGGTCTTTTGGCTTCCGGCCATTCTGATTTTCGTCGCCGGGACTTCCCGGTTCAGCGGCGGCTTGCGAACCGTCGTTTGGACTGTTGCCCTGGCCATCATGGGAACAGCCTGCCTGGCCAATGCGCGCCGGTGCGGCCGGGTGCACTGTTACCTCACGGGCCCCTTCTTCCTGGTGATGGCCATCGTCACTCTGTTGTACGGCCTGGGCGTCGTTCCACAGGCCCGGCATGGCTGGAATTGGATCGGAATGATAATCCTCGCTGGTGCCCTGGCCTTCTGCTGCCTCCCGGAGATGATCTTGGGGAAATACCGGCCACGAAGCTGACCGCACAATCGCCTATCCAGTCGGAGTCAACGGCGGACCGCCCGGTGCGCCATCCTTCGCTGCGCAAACGGTGGGATCCCTATCTTCGCGCTCCGCCCCGTTTCGAATGGAACGGGGTTCCACCCCGTGCCGCATGGTGCATGGAAGCGCAGACTGCCGGCAGAGGGAAAAGGTGATATCCAGCCCCAGTCGCTCGCGTGCCAGGAAATCTGAAGGAGCTTATCCGGGCTTTATTTTTCCTCTTGCCCGCTTGGCTTCTTGATTTCCTGGCGCGTGTCAACCGCGAATCGCACATACTCCGTGAAGTCTTCGCGTACGCGGTAAAGCCCCCCGCCGACATTGAGGTAGAGTTCTGCCTGGGAGGGAAGATAGTAAGGCTCGGTCGCGGATTTAAACTTCACCGCCTTGTATTCGACCACCAGATGTTCTTCCTCGAGCTGCAATTCCGGGATCGGATTCCTGAGGTCGGTTTCCACGTGCAGGAGCTCTCCCGACGATTGATCCACAAACCCACGGCCCCGGATGTAGGCGGGAAGGACTCTGCCGGTGTAACTGTAAGCATTCAGGTGAGTGGGGCGGTCCTTGCGCTGCGTGAAGGAAATACTCCAGGCGCGCCGGTCCTTCCATAGCGTCAGGCCTTCACATTCGTAGCTGAAATCCGGCTGCACACTCGGCGCGAATATTTTCGCCAGACCGGCGTGGCCCTGGTCTACGCCCGACTCTGGGGAAGGATCCGGGATGACCGCTGCGAAAAACTCTGCCACCGTATAGCTGCCGTTGGACTCCACGATGACATCGGGAAGGTAATCTGCGGTGAAATGGCCGAACGGCGTGACGCGCCCGGTGACGCCCAGAAGTGCCTGCTCGATTTGGACCCTTGCTGTCACTTCGCCCAACTGTTCGAATCGGGTGACCACGCGCTGTCCGGCCAGGTTCAATACCTCTGCGGTGTTGCACGGCGGGCTCTGTATGGTCCGGGGCATCGAGGCGTCCACATCGGGAGGCGCCCACAGCCGCGGAGGAACGCGCGGCTCAAAATATCCTGCCGAGAAGAGGCCAGGCTCCGCGCGCTCGCGGGCCAATGCACCGCGGTCGCTCCCGCCGGTTCTATCCCCGCTCTCGGCCCCGAGCAGATCTTTGGCAGCCGAACGGAGCGCGGCATCGCTGCTTTGTGTCACAACCGTAGTCGCTGCCACTCGCGCCTCCGGCCATTTCCCCTGCAGGGCGTCGGCAAAGGCAACCAGGTACTCCGCGGGCAAAGCCGCCGCCCCGCCCCGGTCGTAAGCCGCCTGGGCACTCTGCCGGGCAATATAATATTGGTCCGACAGGAACGCCGCGCTGGCCGCCTCCCAGCCAAGCTCCCAATCTTGCGGATGTTTCTGTTCCAGCCGCGAAAGTTCCTCATACGCCGCGCTGTAGATTCCGGTGCGGTAGAGAAGCTCCGCGAGGGCGCGAGCCAAATCTTCATTTTCCGGATTCAGGTACGCCGCCTGGGAAAAATGGAACAGCGCCATGCCGATATTTCCTTTGCGGTAGTCCAGTACAGCAGCGAGGTCTTGGAGGTTGGAATCGCCCACATCGGCTCTATGCAGCTTGCGGAATTGCCGGCGGCTCTTTTCGAGGTCACCCCGGCCCAGAAAATCCACGGACTTCAGAACATGCTCGGAAGCGTTTGCCGAGAGCGCGGGGAGCCATCCTTCAACACCGGGCTGGCCCTGTGCCTCCGTGCGCAGGTAAACGGTCACCCGCGTCTCCCGCTCCGGATGTTCCAGCAGCAGCTTTAGGTCCGCGGTGGCACACCCATCGGCCTCGATCCGTAGGCGGACGAACCCCAGTGGAATTCCGCGGAACTGCGCCTCGTGGCGCTGCTTGGAATCGGTGACCCCCTCGGCCGTCAGTCCCTGCCCAGTGGCCAGGTGGATCTTCGCAGGCCCTTTGAGGGCATCGCCGTCAGCCCGCAGAACCCGCATGATCAAGTCCCCAGTACCGCTAGGCGCGACGTAGGCCGGAACGTGCGATTCATTCACGCCTGCCGCTCTGGCTTGCGTTTGGAAGACCGCTGCGATGGCTAGTCCCAGAAAAAGGACGGGAGCCTTCCGGATTGCTATCCCGGCGGCCATGGGCGGGTAACCGATTCAGATAAGCTGCACCTCAAAGGCAGGATTACCAGTGACGCAGCACACCGCTCAGCGTGATGGTGGTCACGCTGGCTCGCCATGCCCCGCGTAACCAGCCGAATGCTCGGTCTCCTTGTCTTACTTGGAGTTTCTACGTATCTCTTCGGTCTTTCCGAAGCCCCGAGGACCCGCACTGGAATCCCGCAACCGGAAGGGGGCGGCAAGGAGCGGCGGGCGGTGAGCTTTGGCGATTACTTCCGTATG
>DASPSB010000423.1:0-4463 GCA_035624135.1 Candidatus Acidiferrales bacterium
TGGTTCTGGTAAATCAGGAAATCGTCCTTTTTCAGTTCCGGCGGCTCCTGGCCCTTTTCCCGGGAGACAGCGGTAACGGTAATACGCACGGGGACGCCTTCAGCCGCAGGAGCCTGCGGGGCCGCTGCCGCAGTAGAAGCGATGGTAAAGAGCGCGAGTGTAGAGAGAGATGCTCGGTTAACAGTGATGAGCTTCATTGGAGGATCCTCTTTGCTCGGTGGCGAACGCTTATAGCTCTCTTGATAGTTAGATGAACCGCGGTGCCTATATGTTGCGCGGCTGACAGTGCACTAAGATAAGGACGTCTATGTCCCTGCAAGCCACCCCGAGCCAGGCGATCCCTGCACGGGCCATGCTGCGCGCGCCGGGGCCTTCCCGCGTTCTGAGCCCGCTGATTTTCTACCGGCTGATGCGGCACCCGCTCGAGATGCTGACGGAGGCAGCGCGTTATGGCGACGTGGTGTACCTGCCGGCGCTGTGGCGGCGCGTCTTTTTTATCAATCATCCCGACTACATCCGCGACATGCTGGTGACAAGCGCGCAGAAATTCGAAAAAAGTCCCGCGATCAAGTCCATGAAGACGATGCTGGGCGAAGGCCTGCTGACCAGCGAAGGAGACTTCCACCTGCGGCAGAGGCGGCTGGCGCAACCCGCATTTCACCGGCAGCGCATCGCGGGATACGGCGCGGTGATGGCGGAGTACGCCGGAGAATGGCGGCAGCACTGGACCGACGGCCAGCGCGTTGACCTGCACGCGGAGCTGATGGGGCTGACGCTTCGGGTGGTCGGCAAGACGCTGTTCGATTACGACCTGACCGTGGATTCGGCGCAGATTGCGCAGTCGCTCGAGACGCTGCTCGCGATGTTCCGCTTCATGATGATGCCGTTCGCGAGGATGCTGGAGGACCTGCCGATTCCGGCGATGGTGCGGCTGCGCCATGCACGCGAGCGCGTGGAGGCCATCGTCCGGAGAATCATCCGCGAACGCCGCGCCGAAGGGCGCGACCACGGCGACCTCCTCTCCATGCTGCTCGCCGCCCAGGACACGGAAGGCGACGGCGGCAGTATGACCGACGCGCAATTGCGCGATGAATCCATCACCCTGATTCTGGCCGGGCACGAAACGACCTCGAACGCGCTCACCTGGGCCTTCTATTTGCTCGCGCGCAATCCCGAGGCCGAGGGGAAGTTGCACGCGGAGCTCGATGTGGCCCTCGACGGCCGCCTGCCCGCCGCAGACGATCTTCCCGCGCTCCCCTACACGGAGCGCGTGCTGGCGGAAGCCATGCGATTGTTTCCTCCGGCGTATGCGGTAGGGCGCTGGACGCTCGACGACCATGCATTCGGTCCCTACGTGATTCCGAAGCATTCCGTCGTCCTTTCGAGCCAGTGGGTGATTCATCGGGACGCGCGGTTTTATCCCGACCCGGAACGGTTCGACCCGGATCGCTGGACGCCCGAGGCTCGTGCCGCGCGTCCCAAGTTCGCCTATTTTCCCTTTGGCGGCGGGAACCGCGTGTGTATCGGCGAAGGATTTGCGTGGATGGAAGGGATTCTGATTCTGGCCACGCTCGCGCAAAAGTGGAGGATGCGGCTCGATCCGGGCTATCGCACTGACCTGTGGCCCGCGGTGACGCTGCGGCCGCGCCACGGCATGCCCATGCTCTTGGAGCGGCGCGGAAAATAGCGCCCGTCGAGCGCCGGGCTCGCTCGCCGCGGCGAAAGCAGCCCTGCGGCTTTCCTGCGATCAGCGTTCGAGGAATTCGACGAGAAGCGAGTGGAAGTGATGCACGCCGTTTTCGCGTTTGACGGAATACCGTCCGCGGTCATAAGTGGAGGAGCGCAGCCCGCGCTGCACCGCCTCGCACAGGTGAATGTCTTCGTTCTGCACCTGGTGGCTGAATTCGACGGCACGCTGCATGCGTTCGCGCACCGCAGGCGAGGCCGCGTCGCGGTAATACCACTCGAAAATCACCAGCGTTTTTTCGTTCGTGAGCGGAACCACGAGGTTAGTCTGCAAATTTTCGGGGTAAAGATTCAGCATCAGGTTCGGGAACACCCAGTAGTAGAGCGCCTCGTCCTGCCCCGGATCGCCGTATACGCGCGCATCGCTTCCCTCCGGCGCCTTGGGGCGCACTGGCGCGATTTGCCGAGAGGAATAGCGCCGCGGCTCGACGCGGTAGCCGGAGTAATCAATTTCGCGCATCAGGCCGGGGTGGGCGACGGGGATGTGATAGCCCTCCAGGTAGTTGTCCACGTACACCTTCCAGTTGCATTCCACCACGTAGTCGCGGCGCTCTGCGAACTCGAACTCGGGAACGGCGAAGCGGCCCGCGCGCTCGGGGATATCTTCGAGAAAAGCGGCGAGCGGCGGTGCGGCAGAGTCGAAATTCACAAACAGGAACTGCTCCCACGCGGCGAGCGCCAGCGGCACCATGCCCATGGTGCTGCGGTCGAAGAATTCCATGCCCTCGACGTCGGGAGTCCCGATCAGCCGGCCATCGAGCGTGTAAGTCCAGCCGTGGTAGCCGCAACGGAAATTGGAACGGCAGCCGGCGCCCTCCGCGATAGGGCCCGCGCGATGGCGGCAGACGTTCGAGAAGGCGCGGAGAACCCCGGCGGCGTCGTGCGAGAGCACCACCGGCTCGCCTACGACGTCCGCACAGAGATAGGTTTCGGGATCGGCAAGGGTTTTCGGCGCACCCGCGGACCCGCCACAGGCGTGCCGCGTAGTTCCAGCCAGTTGCCAGGTGCGGCGGAAGATTTTTTCCTTCTCGAGCGCGAGCACCGATGGTTCCGTGTAAAGCCGCGAGGGCAGCGTCCAAGCGGATTCGATATTGCGCTCGAAATCGAGACTCACGTGCTTCGCGTTCATGAGCGGCAGTCTATCACGCAGCCGCCGGCGCGAACGCCCTGCGAGTGTGGATAGAATAGAGCGCGTCTCAGGAGGACCTCATGCCGGCAGACTACATTGCAAACACCACGCGCGAGTTGCGCTCCCTGAAGCGCGCAGCGGAGCGGGCCATGGCCCAGGTGAACGACGAACAATTTTTCGCCACGCTGGACCCGGAAACAAACAGCATCGCCATGCTGGTAAAACACATTTCCGGAAACATGCGCTCGCGCTGGACCGACTTTCTGACCACGGACGGCGAAAAGCCGTGGCGGAAACGCGACCAGGAGTTTGTCATCGGTGCCGAGGACACGCGCCAGGCGCTGCTCGCGGGATGGGAAGAGAGCTGGAAGATTTTTTTCAGCATGCTCGAGTCCCTGAGCGCGGCCGACCTGGAACGCGAAGTCTCTATCCGTTCGGAACGGTACTCCGCGATGGGAGCGGCGCAACGGTCCTTCGGGCACTATTCGGACCACATCGGACAGCTTATCCTGCTGGCCAAGCACTACGCAGGCGCGAAGTGGCAAACGCTTAGCGTTCCGCGGGGCAAGTCGGAGGAATACAACAGGGATTTTGTCTCGAAGGGACTGGCGAAATTGAGATAGCGGTCGAGGCGGGAACTGGCCGCAGCGCGCCTGTCAACGAGCGTGATTACCGGCCGTGTTGCTGCCACCACTCGCGCCAGGCATGCGCGTTGCTGCCCTGGTTGCCGGCAGTGATGTCTTGAAGCGCGCGGAAGACCCAGTTGCGCGTGGTGGAGTCGAGCGCGGGATCCCCGGCCAGATCCAGCAAACGCGGGACTGCCATGCGGCGCTGTTCGCGCGTAAACATTCCGGACTGGGCGAGTCCGCAGGCGGCCCGTTCGCGGACCACAGGAGCCGGATCGCTGCGCAGTGCATCGAGCAGAGGGTCGATCGCGCCGTCCGTCCCGAGAGTGGCCAGGCCTTCTATGGCCCACGTACGCGTCTCGGTGTCCGGGTCGTGCACGTATTCGAGTTCCTCGCGGAGAACCCCGATGGGCTCGATGCCTCGATTGCCGAGCGCGCCGAGCATCCAGAGCGCCCAGGGGCGGGCGCCGGGTTCGTCGGCGATGCGTCGTTCCAGGGTCGAGACGCTCTCGGAATTCTTCTGGATGTCGTAAATATCCAAATAAACCTCAAGCGAGGCGCTGCGCACTTGCAGGTCGTCTGAATTCCAGGCGGACTGGAGCAAGCCTTTCAGGCGGGACGTTTCCTGAAGGTTGCCGCGCCAGATCTCGGTGCGGGCGTTGAGAAGATCGAGCGCACCGGGACGGTGACCGGCCGCCTCGGAGACGAGCAGTTCGGCCTGTCCCTGCGGAGTCATGGCGGTGAGCCTGGCTTCGAGTTCGTCAGCGGATGGCGCGGGCGGAGCAGCGGCGGCGTGCGCTGTGCGGCCGAGCAGTGATTCCATGCGCTCGATGGCGGCACGGACAGCGTCCGGTCGGATGGTCGATAGCGCCACGAGGGTGAAGACGAGAATCAGGAGCACCAGCAGGCGCGCCCTGTGGCCGTGTTCGGGCTCAACGGATGGAGTGCGGGAAGAACAGGGG
>DASPSB010000426.1:0-9580 GCA_035624135.1 Candidatus Acidiferrales bacterium
CTCGTCCATACCTCAGGGCCGTTCGTCGGCCTTCCCGAAGGACAGATGGGCAACAGCGAAGTCGGCCACCTGAACATCGGCGCCGGCCGCGTCGTGCATATGGACATCACGCGGCTCGATCTGATGATCCAGACCGGCGAGTTCTACCGGCAGCCGCTGCTCCTGGAAGCGATGGCCCGCGGCCGCGAGCGCCAACTCCATCTGCTCGGCCTGGTAAGCGATGGCGGCGTGCACTCACAGCTCGAACATCTGGTCGCGCTCGTGCGCATGGCCGCGGAGCAGAAAGTCTCCCGCGTCTTCATCCACGCGTTTACCGACGGCCGGGATACCCCGCCCACCAGCGGCGCCGCGTATCTCCAGCAGCTCGAGCAGAAGTTGCGCCAGTACGGCGTCGGCCGCATCGCCAGCGTCACAGGACGCTACTACGCCATGGACCGCGACAATCGCTGGGAGCGCATCGAACGCGCCTACCGCGCAGTAGTTCATGGCTACGCACTGCACCACGACTCGAGTCCACTGGCTGCTCTTCACCAAAGCTACGAGCACGGTGTCACCGACGAATTTGTCGAGCCCATTGTCATCACTCAGGGAATGCGCCACGGACAGTCCGCCGTGCCGGTGGGCACAATCCGCAACGACGATGCCGTCATCTTCTTCAATTTCCGCGCCGACCGCGCCCGCCAGTTGACGCGCGCCCTCATCGAGCCCGGCTTTGACCGTTTCAGTGATCCTGCGCGTCCCAGGAATCTCTTCTTCGTGGCCATGACCCAGTACGAAAAGACCTGGCCCTGGCTCCGCTACGTCCTCGCTCCCGAAAAACTCGAGCACATCCTCGCCCACGTCTTTGCCGAGCAGAATCTGCGCAACCTGCGCTGCGCGGAAACGGAAAAGTACGCCCACGTCACCTACTTCTTCAACGGCGGCGTGGAAAAACCCTTCGCCGGTGAGGAGCGCGTGCTCGTTCCCTCGCCTAAAGTTCCCACCTACGACCTCAAGCCCGAAATGAGCGCGGAGGGCATCACCGACACCGTGGTCAAGGCCATCGAAAAGGGCGGCTTCGACGCCATCATCATGAACTACGCCAATGCCGACATGGTCGGCCATTCCGGCAAGCTCGAGGCTGCCATCAAAGCCGTCGAAGCCGTGGACGCCGGTCTCGGCCGCATCTACCAGGCGCTCCGGCCCCGCGGCGCCGCCTGGATCATCACTGCCGACCATGGCAACGCCGAAACAATGATCGACCCGGTCACCGGCGGCCCGCACACCTTCCACACTACCAATCCGGTTCCCTTCATTCTGGTCACCGGGCAAGACCATCTCACCGTTCGTTCTGGCGGCGCGCTGCAGGATATCGCCCCGACCATCATCGGCCTGCTGGGGGCCGAACGCCCCAAAGAAATGACCGGCCGCGATTTGGCGGTCCGAAGTTAAGGAAGAGGTGCTCCCGATTTGACGCCGCCTCCTCCATCCCAAACGAAACTCCTGCTCTGCGTCTGGCACCCCTTCACGTTGTGGCGCGCGCCGCTGTGGCTCGCCGCCCGCCTTCGCGAGCGTTACCCCGGCATGCGCGTCGTCCATTTGCAGGACTACTCCGGCATCACTGCCGAGCTGCCGGATACCGATATCTTCGTTGGCTGGTCTCTTCGCCCGCAGCAGCTCGCCGCGGCGCCGAAATTAAAGTGGCTGCACTCGACCGCCGCTGGCGTCGCCCAACTGATGTATCCCGAGCTGCGTGCGAGCGGCATCGCCGTCACCAACGCCAGCGGCGTTCACACCATTCCCATTGCCGAGCACGTGGTCGGCCTGCTGCTCGCCCTCGCCCGCCGCTTTCCCTCCGCCTTTCGTTATCAGGCTGCGCGCCACTGGGGCCAGCAGGACATCTGGAACGAGCCCGTCCGACCGCGTGAACTGCGCGGCGCCACTCTTCTCGTCGTCGGTCTCGGCGCCATCGGCAGCGAGGTGGCCCGCCTCGCGCGCTCTCTCGGTATTCACGTTCTGGCTGTGACCCGCTCGGGCCGCCCCGCGCCCGAACTCGCCGATCGCGTTGCTCCCGCCTCCGCGCTCGACCTGTTTCTCCACGAAGCCGATTTTGTTGTGCTTGCTGCGCCGGAAACCGCGGAAACACGCCACCTTATCAACGCGGCAAGGCTGGCGAAAATGAACTCCTCGGCCTATCTGGTAAACGTCGCGCGCGGCTCGCTCATTGACGAAGCGGCACTCGTCGCCGCCCTTCGCGAACACCGCATCGCGGGCGCTGCCCTCGATGTGGCCGGTGAGGAGCCGCTGCCCGAATCGAGCCCTTTATGGTCTCTCGATAATTGTTTCGTTACGCCGCACCTGAGCGGCGCGAGCGATTTGTTGTGGGAACGTCAGGCGGAATTGCTGCTGGACAATCTGGACTGTTGGTTTTCCGGCCGCGAGCTCCGCAACCGTGTGGACCTCGCCCGCGGTTACTAGGACTCGTTTCCTGCTTCCATGCCTCTCTGTTTCTTTCTGCTCCTGCTTTACGACACGGGCCCCTTCGGTGCCGTATATCCCTGGCGTGCATAGACGATCAGCTTCGTCAGTTTCCCTTTGGCGTCCTTCATTTGTGCCGGCTGTCCGTCGGAACCCACCACCTCAACCTTGATTTTCCGGTATTTTCCGTCGCGGGCCTGATTGCTCGGCACGTAGCCCAGGCTGTACTGCGACCGTAGCATGTTGGCGATGTTCTGCATGATCGATCCGATCTCGCCTTGGAAAGTGGGAAAGAAGGCTTGTCCCCCCGTCAGCCGGGCAAACTCCTTCATCTGGTTTTCGGCCTGATAGAGGTTTAGCCGCTGTATCGCTCCGCCCGTGGCCCGGTTGTTTTCAATGTAATTGAGCACCACCCGGCCCGTGCCGATGCTGAATACGGTCACGTCGGTATTTTTCACCCGCTTGTAGGCGTCATCCAGCGTGTGCTTGCTGAACGTATCTACCCCCGATGCCAGCAGCACAACCGATTTGCGTCCTTTCACGTCCCTCATGTTGTCCAGCGTTTCCATCAGGGCGTCGAACACGTTCGACTCGTGGAAACCGGGAATGATCATGCTGGCCAGATAATTGTGAACCGCCATCTTGTCCTGCGTGAAGTCCACTTCCACCCGCGTGCGCATGTCGAACGACACCAGCGCCACCCAATCGTCCCTCTTCAAAAGCCTTACGAACGCATCCGCCCACGTCACGGCATTTGCGGAGTACACGGGATAGCCGTAAAGGCCCCGGCTGCTGAATTCAACCAGCAGCACACTGGTGATGGGCGCTTCGGGAGTGGAAAAGTTGGTGATCGGCTGGAGCACTCCGTCTTCGCTCACACGGAAATTCGCTTTGTTCAGCCCGGTGAAGATATCGCCCTTTTCGTCAGACACCACCACGTCCAGGTTCACCAGCGGTACTTCCACCGTCACCGAAAATTGGTCGGTCGGTTTTGTTTCGCCCGGTCCCGCGGGCACCGTTACCGGCGGTTTCTGCTGGGGATTGTCCTGCCCGCCCTGTGGCTGCGCATCCAGTGGGTCCGCCGGCGCGCTGCCCAGCGCCAGCAAGAGGAACAATCCGCAGGCGGTGGTGGTGCGCACAAATCCTGCTCGCATAACGGTTCACCTCTTCCCCTTGGATGCTGCCACGGCCCTCTGCGGCTGGTCAACGCTCGCCCCGGTCCCTTCCGTCCAGGTAGCCACGGTCCGTGATCCCGACCCTTCGGGACCGACCGTGTACCCGTTTCACTCTCGCTGGATTGTGCGCTTGCCTCCGCGGATGAGTCCCGCCTCTTCATCCTGGTGCAGCTCGCCCGCCGCGACGGGGAAGGGCCGCGCCCTTCCCTCTCAGTCGCTGCCATAACCACTCTGCGTGATAGCATTCTAGGCTCAGCGTTCACATCGCACTCGATGGAGGCAGCATTGTCCTTCTCTTGGAAAGTGCCGTTCCTGCTTCTTCTGCTGGCGCTTTTCGTATCCTCCGCCGCTCCTCAGAATGCTCCCGTCGCCGCTGCCGTGGATTTCGAGAAGTTGGCCCTCGAGTCTACCGACTGGCTCGCCGGTCTGGTGCGCATCAACACCACCAATCCCCCCGGGAACGAGTTGGCGGGCGCGCGCTACCTGGCCGAGATCTTGCAGAAGGAAGGTATTCCCTCCGAAATCATTGAAACCGCTCCGGGCCGTGGCGCTCTGGTCGCGCGCCTCAATTCTGGGCCGCTTCCCGATCCTTCGCGCGCTTTGCTCCTGCTCGGCCACATGGACGTGGTCGGCGTGGACCCCACGAAGTGGATCCACGAACCCTTCAGCGCGGATATCAAGGATGGTGCCATGTGGGGCCGCGGTACTCTCGACGATAAAGGCCCTCTCGTTGCCAATCTCGCCGCCTTTGTCACGCTCAAACGCGCCGGTGTCCGCCTGAATCGCGACGTGATCTTCCTCGCCGATGGCGATGAGGAGCAGGGTGGCGGCGTTGGGATCCGCGCCCTCGCCGAAAAACACTGGGACAAGATGGCCGCGGCCTTTTGCATCAACGAAGGCGGTCGCACCGCTCTGAAGGATGGCAGGCCCTGGTATGTGGGCGTCCAGACCGGCGAAAAAGTCTCCGTCAATTACCGCGTCACCGCCACTGGCACTTCCGGTCATGCCTCCGTCCCGCTCAAGGACAATGCCGTGGTCCACCTCGCCGCTGCCGTCGAGAAGCTGGGCAATTGGGACCCGCCCGTAAAGCCCACCGTGCTCACCAAGCGCTATTTCGAAGGCCTCGCCGATATTGAAGACCCCGAATTGGCCAAGTGGATGCGGGTTCTCGACACTCCCGAGCGCCAGGACCACGCCGCGCGCATCCTTTCCGCCGCCAATCCCGTGTGGAGCTCCATGCTGCGAAACAGCGTCTCTCCCACCATTCTCCAGGCCGGCATTCGCGCCAATGTGATTCCTTCCGAGGCGCACGCCATCCTCAATGTGCGCCTCCTTCCAGGTGAGCTTCCCGGCGAATTCGCCGACGCCATGCTCAAGGTCGTTGCCGATCCCCAGATCCGCATCGACATTGACGCCATCAATTCGCGTCCCTCGCCGCCATCCGATACCGATACGGATTTCTACCGCTCGATCGTCAAAGCGTCCCGAGTTGTCTTCCCCGGCGCCCCCGTTCTGCCCCTGATGTCCCCGGGCTTCACGGATTCTGCCGAGCTGCGCATGCGCAACGTCACCTGCTACGGCCTCACTCCCTTTTCGCTCACTGAAGAGGAAGACGCGCGCATCCACGCGGACAACGAGCGGCTGCCGATCGCCTCCATCCGGCCCGGCGTCGAGCTGGTCTACCGCGCCGTGGAGGATTTCGTCCGTGCGCCGTAAACCGCCGCCACCCTCCGGCCTCACCCTCCGCCGCGCAAAGATCGTCTGCACTATCGGCCCCGCATGCCGTTCGCCCGAGATGCTCGATCGCCTGCTGGCCTGCGGAATGAACGTGGCCCGGCTGAATTTCTCTCACGGCACGCACGAAGAACACGCTGCTGCCATCCGTGCCCTTCGTCAGGCTTCGCTACGCCAGCAGCGCCCGCTGGCGATTCTGGCCGATCTGCAGGGGCCGAAAATCCGCACCGGCACGCTTGCCGGCGGCCGCCCCATTCACCTCGAGGCGGGCCAGCCGTTCGTCATAACCACGGCGAAAGTGCCGGGCGACGTCTCGCAGGTTTCCACCACCTTTTCCCGGCTCCCGCGCGACGTCCGCTCCGGCGACCGCATCCTCCTGGCCGACGGGCTGATCGAGCTGCGCGTCCTCTCTGTCCGCGGCCGCGACGTGGTCACCCGCGTCGTCAACGGAGGTGAATTGGGCGAGCACAAAGGCATCAATCTGCCGGGAGTTAAGCTCAAGGTTGCCTCGATTACGCCCAAAGACCGCAACGACCTGCTGTTCGCTCTCGATGCCGGAGCCAACTACGTGGCCGTCAGCTTCGTCCGCACCGCCGCCGACGTACTGTCCGCCAAGGCGCTGATTCGCCGCGCCGGCCGCGACTCCCCCGTCATCGCGAAGCTTGAAAAGCCTGAAGCCATCGAAAACCTCGAGGAAATCCTGCGCGCCGCCGACGGAGTGATGGTCGCGCGCGGCGACCTCGGCGTAGAACTCGCCCCCGAACAGGTCCCCGTCCTCCAGAAGCGAATCATCGCCCTCGCTCGCGACTTCCGCGTGCCCGTCATCACCGCCACGCAGATGCTCGAGTCCATGACCGAAAATCCCCGCCCCACGCGCGCCGAAGCCTCCGATGTCGCCAACGCCATCTTCGACGGCACTGACGCTGTCATGCTTTCCGCCGAAACCGCCTCCGGCTGCTATCCCCTCGAATCCGTCCGCATGATGGACCGCATCGTGCGCGAGGCGGAAGCCAACGTTGGCGATGTCGTCCGCCCGCATCCCAACCGCCTATCTGTCGGCGAGACCATCTGCGAAGCCATCTGCAACGCTGCCGTCGTCTTTCGCATGAAGGTCATCGCCGTGTTCACCGAGAGCGGTTCGACCGCACAGCTCATTTCCAAGTATCGTCCGCCCTGCCCGATCATCGCTTTTTCGCCGAATCAGGAAACGCGCCGCCGCCTGAATCTCTTTTGGGGAGTTCTGCCGCGCACCATCACCGGCACGCGAAACATTGAAGAGCTTTCCGAGGTTGCCGCCTCGCGGTTATTGGAAGAACGATTGGTGTCGCGGGGTGACGTGGTGGGCATCGTGGCCGGAACGCCCTTCGGCATCCGCGGCAGCACCAACTTCATGAAGCTGCATACTGTCGTCTGAGACTCGAATCGTGGTCTCATCCAAGCGTGTACGGCTTGGTTCTCGGACCGAGTTCCGATTTTCGGATTTCGTTTTCGCTTTTTCGCTCTTAGTTCATCCACCGCCGCGGAGTGGACGGCGGATCGTTCCTGTGGTCGCGCATATAAACTTCAAATTTTCTTCGCAGCCGCCGCTGGCGCCAGTCCGTCAGCAGGTTTCGCGCCGTGTAGAAATACGATCCCCTGCGGATGTACACGTATCCGACGACCAGCCCGCCCAGGTGCGCGATGTGACTGATCCCATCCCCGCTTGCTTCCAGCGAGCTGAAAAACGCAATCGCGCCCCACAGCAGCACGAACATTCGCATGGAAAGAAACACCGGAAGTGGGAACAGCCAGACCTCGCGCTCCGGAAACAGCAGCGCGCACGCCATCAAAATTCCGAAAAGTGCCCCGGAAGCTCCCACCGTCACACTCTCCCGCTGTGGATGGCCCCACAGCCGCGGCAGAAGATTCACCAGCACCACACACACTCCTGCTCCCACGCCCGTCAGGAAGTAATAATTCAAGAACCGCCGCACCCCCCAAACCGGCTCCAGCATCCTCCCAAACATCCACAGCACGAGCATATTGATAATTAGGTGAAAAACGCCGGCATGGAGGAAGAGGTAGGTAAATAGCGTCCAGACGCGCAGCCGGGTCACAACCCAGACCGGAATCAGCCCAAACCAGCCAAGGAACCAGGCATCTGAGCTGCCATCGGTGATCAACGCGGCGATCTTCATCACCGCGAATACGGCGCAATTCGCGACGATTAGCCAGCGGATTGCTGGCGTGAACTCCCGCCTCCAATTCAGCCGGTACTCGAACCGGATGTCCCGTACCATCGCGCATCCAGTCTAGCCGGAATGAAACGAAAACCGAAATCCGACTCCCGAAGCCTTGGGGACAGAATCAGGCGAGTGTCGCGACCTGAAGCAGCGACGGTCGCTCTAGGCCGTTTTTCGGTTTTCTGTCCTATTTAAGTTTCGTCCGCGCAGATTTGTACAGCGAAAACGCGAGCAGCAGGAACATCATCACAGCCAGCACATTGTTTTGCGTCACATCGCCAAACGATGAATTTGCCGTCGCCTTGGCGAGATGCTCGCCTACCCTTCCGAGGGCATTTTCCTGAAGGATGTGGTATTTGAAGTTCGGATCGCCCAGCACCGTCAGGACCATCCCCAGCAGGCCGAAAATGCCTCCCGCGGCAATCAACCCCGTGGCATAGAGCGATCCCGGGCTGACCTCGCTCTCCGCGGAATCGCCCTGCTTCGTACCGCGTTCGGCCAGCCAGCGCACCACCCCGCCGGCAAAAATGGCCAGCGTCGTCGCGATCGAAAGATAGGAGCCCACCGCGAACGCCAGCGATCGCACACCCAGCAGCTCGATTGCCACCACCAGAAAAACGCCCAGCAGCACCAGCCGCCATGGAAGCCGCTGGTTCAGAATTCCGTTGATCATGGTGGCCATCAGCCGGGCCTGGGGTGCCGCGGCTTTGTCGCTTCCAATGCCCTGAACCCACTGGATTTCGATTTGCTTCGTTTCCGCGTTGTACAGGTATTTCCCGTCGGGAATATCTCGCGATCCGATGGCATTCAGCAAAACGTAGTTCTTCCCCGCGTGCTGGTAGCTTTCCTGCTCCACTTTCACCCCGGTGGAAAGCTGCGCCAGGTCAACCGGAATCTGCATCGGCGTGAATTGCGATAGCGCCGTATTCATCAGGATGAGAGTCAGTCCGATTACCAGCGCCGAAGCCATCACTCCCAGCACCAGGCCGATCTGTTGCCGCACCGGCGTCGCGCCCACCAGGAATCCGGTCTTCAAATCCTGCGATGTGGCTCCCGCGTTCGCCGAGGCGATGCACACCACGCCGCCAATGGTCAATGCCAGCGCCGAATACGCCGCACCCGTCCAGCGCAGTACCAAAAACATCGCGCACGTGGCCATCAGCGTCGCGATCGTCATTCCGCTTACCGGGTTCGCCGATGTGCCGATCAGCCCGCAGATCCGCGACGACACCGTGACAAACAAAAACCCGAATACCATCACGAACACGGCCGCGACGAGGTTCGAGAACATTCCCGTCTCCGCGCCCGGCACCGGCTTGAAGGTCAGCAGCGCCCACATCATCGCCAGCAGCACCACCGAGCCTCCCACCACCGTGGTCATGGACAGGTCGCGTTCCGTCCGCTGTGTGCCTCCTTTGGCCCCGCTGCCCGCGCCAAGCTCTTTGAGGCCGGTTCCTAGCGCGCTCACTATCGTCGGCATCGTGCGCATCAGCGTGAACAGCCCCGCTGCGGCCACTGCGCCCGCGCCCATCGGCCGGACGTAACTCCTCCAGAGCTCATCCGGCGACATTTTCGGGATGGGGATGGTGCTGGGGTAAAGCGCCAGATCAGGCGCCAGGGAGCCGAAAAATTTAATCGCCGGCATTACCACGAACCAGGAGAAGACGCCTCCCGCAAAAATCACCCCTGCCACCTTGTGCCCGATTACGTATCCCACGCCCAGGTATTCCGAAGTGATGTCCGCGCGAAGCGATGATCCCGGAAGCCCCGCTGGCCTGTATTCCGGCTGGCTTTTCCAAAGGCCGAAGGAATTCTTCAGCACCGTATACACCCCGCCGATTCCAAGGCCCCAGAACACGCGTCCCGCAAACGAGCCGCCCCGGTCGCCCGCCACCAGCACGTCCGCGCACGCCGTCCCTTCCGGATACACCAGGTTGCCGTGCTCTTTCACTATCAATTGCCGCCGCAGGGGAATCATGAACAGCACTCCCA
>DASPSB010000012.1:0-4132 GCA_035624135.1 Candidatus Acidiferrales bacterium
GTAATTTACTGGGCCACGATCGTTGCGGGCGCCTGGGGAATCATCCAAATGCTGCGGGTGGCGCCGACGCCTCAGGTCACTGTGAGCCCGGACGCAGCCCGGAGCGCGGCGCAGAAGCTGTACTTCATCGCCATGCTGGCAGAGGGGTCTCATTCGGCGAGCGGGCCGCAGCGAATCACACTGACGGAAGAAGAGGTGAATTCGCTTCTGGTCCAGCGCCTGCAAGTGGCAAATCTTCAGGGACCGAGAGCCGGGACGGTGCGCGACGCGAAGGTGACTTTTTCAGCAGACCGCGCGCGAGTCTGGGCTCTCTTTCAGATGGCAGGGAAAGATTTGAGCTTCGAGATGGAGGGCCGACTAGAGATTGTTGACGGCTATCTGCGCTTTGAGCCTACCGGTGGGAGCCTGGGAAGGCTGCCGCTGTCGGGAATTACCACGGGACTGGTGGTCTCGCTGTTCCTAAACAACCCCTTGACCCGCGAGACTTTTCACATGCCGGGCATCCGGGAAGTTCGCGTGGAGAACGGCGGGGTGGCGATCGAAGTTCAGTGACGGGCGCAGCGCGGCGAGCGGCGGCGCGCCGCCCGGCTCGTATTTCGGGCACGGGCTGGGGCGGAAGTCAGTTCCTGGTGCAGCTTCTTTGGCAGCCCGGCGAGGACAAGGTCGTACGCGGCGTGGATGAGACTGCGGATTTCCTCGTCGCGCAGGGAGTGCGGCGGCACCACTGTCACCCAGTGATAGCGCGCAACGTAAGCGGCCGGCTCGATGCCCTCGCGCTCGATGAGCTCGGCAAATCCTTCCGGAGTGGATTTGAAGGATAACCTGCCGAGCTGGCGGTCATCCAAGACCACGGAGGCGAAGATTTTTCCGCCGACTTTGAATACCAGATCTGCGCCCCATTGAATCTGTTCCGTTGCGTGGGGCAGCGAGAGACAATGCTGGCGAATGGCTTCAATATTCATCAGGAGGCACCTATGGACCGGCGGCCATTGCTCCTGTCCCTGTGCATGATTTTGCTCGCCGCAGGGCTCGCCACAGCGCAAGCGACAACGCCTCCATCGCCGCCGACGGGCCTGCGCATCGAAGGCGCGACAACGGAGGCCACAACGCGGAGGGTCCGGTCGCTGAAGCTTACCATCCTTTCCACAATGCTGGCCGACGCGGGGATCGGTGAATGGGGATTCGCGGCGCTGGTGGAAGCCGACGGCAACCGCATCCTCTACGACACGGGCGCGCGGCCCACCACGGTGCTTGAAAACGCTCGGGAGCTGAAGATCGATCTTTCCGGGGTGCGCGACGTGATCCTGAGCCACAACCACGCGGACCACACCGGCGGGCTTGTGACGTTGCGGCGCGAACTTTCGCGCCAGAACCCCGCGGCGCTCTCGCGCGCGCACGTGGCGCCGGGAATCTTCTACAGCCGTCCCGACGGCCATGGCGGCGAGGGGAACACGACGATTGCCACCGGGCGCGAGTACGAGGCGCTGGGCGGCACGATTATCGAACATGCGAAGCCGGTGGAGCTTTTCCCCGGCGTATGGCTTACAGGCCCGGTCCCGCGCGTCTATCCCGAACGCAACTGGAGCGTCACCGGCCAAGTGGTTGCGCCCGCGGGCCAGGTGGAAGACACGATCCCGGAAGATCAGGCGCTGATCTTCAACACCGATCGCGGTCTGGTGATGCTCTCCGGCTGCGGTCACGCCGGGATCATCAACATTGTGGATTATGCGCGACACATCGTGCATCCAGCCCCGGTTTATGCGGCCATCGGCGGCTTTCATTTGTTCGCCGCGGACGACGCGAAGCTGGATTGGACGGCGGCGAAACTGCACGACATGGGAATCCAGAACATCCTGGGGGCGCACTGCACGGGGCTGCACACCGTGTACTACCTGAAGGAGAAACTGGGTTTGCCGCGGCAGCAGTGCCTGGTGGGCGCCGTGGGAGCGGTGTTCACGCTGGACAAAGGAATCGCGCCGGGGCGTCTGGCGCAGTAACCAAGCTGCGCCTCACGGGAGCGGGGCCAGCCAATTCTCCAGAATATCTTTTGTCTCCACGCCGGTGGCTTCGTGGAACCGGACCGGCAAATCCTCGATGCGAAATTCGCGGTGGTTCTGCGCGCTCCAGGCGATGAGATGGCGGAGAGCATCGCGGAGACTTTTCTGGCCGTGAGTTGCGGCGCGAATGCGGTCGTCCATTTCGGCAGCCATCAGCCCTCCGCGGGAAAAGGTGAGCTGGCCGATGCGGAAATCGGCGGTGTACTGCGTAGAAGCGAAGACGGAAAGTTCGCGGAGCGGCATGTGGCGGAGGTCCGGGGGTGAGTCGCGCAAGACGCTGCGGAAACGACGCTCGAGCATTTCTTGCCGGTGCTGCTCTTCATTCTGCCCGCCGGCCGCAGACGATGCGGCCAGCGCAACGATGGCTGCATACTGCGCGAAGCCCTCGCTGAACCAGATCGTGTCGATCCGGGGAGCATGGTCCCAGATGAACGGGTAATATCCCTCGCCATAGCAGCGTTTTGGAATCCAGGCATGGGCGATGTGGTGCGCGATGTGGTAGCGCAGCCGCGCGTCGGAGAACGCGGTGGGATCGGCGTCGGTTGCGGCCATCGCGGCGTGAAAACTCTCCAGATGCTCCATGCCGAAGCCGTAGCTGTGGTCTTTCGACACCGGCTTCAGAAACTCAAGGAATACGGTGTAGTGCGAAAACGGCGGTGCGCTGGGACCGTCAAAATATTCGGTCATGGCGGCCATGGCTTCCGCCGAGAGCCGCTCGAGGCGGGCCTGGTCCACCGGCACTTCCGAGTAATAGGCGAGAGTGAGCGGCGCGTCGTTTTCGCGGGCGTAATGCACGCGTGCCACGCGCAAACCCGGCCCAAAGATGATTTGCGAATCGGCCAGAGCATAGAAGTTTTCAGCATGGAGAGCGCCACCAGCAGGCGCGAGCGTGGAAAACACCGGCCAGCCCTTGGGCCCCTCGACCTTGAGCTCGATGGGGAGTTCCTCCGCGCCTTCGAAGAATCCGAAGACGGAATAGCCGAGCAGGCTGACGTAATCCGGGCGCTCGCGCGAGCTGTCCGTGGCAGACTGGATGGCCTGTTCCATGCGGGCGAGGTCCACTTCGTAGTCAACCCGCGCGGCGGCGCCCAGGCTCCAGCGCGGGCCTTCGGCGCGGGCGACCGGGAGCGACTTGCCGGCGGCCTCAAAAGCGGCCACATTCGAGACAAACTGGTCGTAAGGCTCTTCGGAGTAGCCCATGGGGATGGCACGGGGAATGAGCAGCGTGCGGGGCGTCGTGGCTTCGCTGGAAAGGTCGATCCGGACGTGCACGCTCGTGCTGCCGGGGGCGGAATAGATGAGGCGATAGCGCACCGGCGGACGCGCGTTGCTATGCCCAGATCCGATGGTTGCCACGAGGCAAACGAACAGGGAGATGAGAAAAAGGACACGCATAGCGGCGGGGCCATCCTAGCGGAATGGAAGCGCGAATCCAACCGAGGGCATCCGTTGACGGCTGACGGCGTCGCGGTTAGGATGGCGCGACGTTCAGCCTGCCTGCGCCAGCCTGCGCAGGCAGCATGGAGGGGAGCATGGCAAAAAAGAATCCGTTGACCGAGGGCGCAAAAGTGATCGGCGCCGTTATTGGCAGCGCGGAGAGCGGTGCCCGCTCCGCCGCAGATGCCGCGGAAAGCGCCGCACGCACCGCCGCTGAAGCGGCGCAGGAAGGCATTGAACGGGCGAAAAAAGGGATCTCCCAGCTCAATAAAACGGTGAATTCGCTCGAGAAGGACCTGAAAAAGCTGCAGAAGAAGATAAAAAAGTCCTTTCGCTAGGGCCCTTCGCACTCAGAAGGGCCGCGGAGGCGCGAAGCGCAGTACTCGCCCGCAGGAACCCAGCCTGCTGAGGCACAGCCGCCCGAAGCCGGGATAGGGCGAATCGTGCACATCATGGGCCGCTCTCTGTAGATTCGGGAGGGCGCAGCACCTCCAGGAGACCGATGTCCACCAGTTCCGCCGCTCGGACGTACGCCCCGCTGGATATTGGGTGGGTGCGCTCGCAATTTCCTTCGCTGCGGCTGACAATCAACGGGCATCCCGCCGCGTTTCTGGACGCGCCCGCAGGCACGCAGGTGC
>DASPSB010000056.1:0-6102 GCA_035624135.1 Candidatus Acidiferrales bacterium
GCCCCGGGCCCGCGCTGCCTCCCAGGGCTCCAACACCAGCATTGCCGCGCCTTCACCCAGTATCATCCCCTTGCGGTCGCGCGAGAACGGCCGGCAGGTGTCCGTGGAAATCACGCGCATGGCTTCCCAGGCCTTCAGCAGCCCGTAACTGAACGGCGCTTCGCTTCCACCGGCCAGCGCCAGCTCCGCCGTCCCGCTGCGCACCATCTGATAGGCCAGCCCGATGGCGTGCGACGAAGAAGAACACGCCGTCGAAAGCGTGAACGCCGGCCCGCGCAGACCGAACTCCATCGAAAGCATGCTGGCCCCGGCGTTGGCCATCGTTCGCGGAATCGTGAGCGGGTGCACGCGGTTGCGTCCCCGCCGGTACAGCGTCTCGAACTCCGCGTCTTCTGCCGTCTGACCGCCCAGGCAGCAGCCGGTAACGACGGCGGTGGAATCGCGCATTGCTGGAGTGAAGTGGATGCCCGCGTCCCGCACGGCTTCGCGCGCCGCAACGAGCGCAAACTGCGCAAAGCGGTCCAGCAAATCGAGCCGCGCCGGCTCGAAATGGTCTGCCGGTGTGAAACCAACGGCTTCAGCCGCGTTGGTAAAGCGAAGCAAAGTCGGGTCCACCGCCGTGAGCCTGCGAATCCCAGGGCGCCCCGCCACCAGTTCCTGCCAGCAGTCGGCCACGTTCGTTCCCAGAGCGCAAATCATGCCCATGCCACTTACAGCCACGCGGCGGTCGGAATGGAAGTCGGAGGGCAACGCCGGAATCAGTCGGAAGTAGCCGCGGGCGCCGGGCCGGGAGAGGGGGCGGCCAGCGAACGCTCAATCGCTTCTACGATCTGGCGCACGGTGCGCAACGAACGGACCACGTCGTCGGGCAGCGTGAGGTGGAAATGTTCCTCGAGCTCGAACAGCAGCGTGATGGTGTCCAGCGAGTCCACGCGCAGGTCCGCAAGCGCGCTATCCAGCGAAATGCTCTCGCGGGGCACGTGCTTCACCGCGGCCAGCGCGGCAAGAACCCTGTCGGCCACTCGTTCCGACATTCCCGAAGCTCCTCTCATCTCTCCCACGGACGGGGGGCAACAGCCCTCCGTGGCACCTACAGTGTATTCCCAATGGCGGGGGGAGACGAGAGGCAGCTTCATTGCGGGCCCGGCAAGGTAGGGCTGGAGCATCGCCCCGCAAACGGCTACCATCTGCTGGCTGCGAGGCCCGGGTGCCCCTTCGGGCCCGCGAACGCCTTCCCGCCGCGGGCAGGGCGCGGCCGGAGTAGAATCAGGAACGAATCCGGGGTCGGTTACGGGCGGGCGATTCGCCCGGCCAGGAGTGCGGAACAGGCGTGAACCACGAGTTCTCTTCTCAAAGTCCGGCGGAGCAAAACGGAGCGGGCGCCACCATCGCCGCCACGGCCACTGCCCTTCCCCCGCACGAGCTCACCCGCGAGAGCGTGCATTATTATCTGGACCGTGTATTTCCGCTCCAGGGCGCGCGCCTTGAAGCCATGCAGGCCATCGTCGAGAACTCGCAAATTGAGCGGCGCTTCTGCATCCATCCCGTGGAGTACATCGTCGAGCCGCGGTCTCTCGAAGAGCTGAGCCGCGATTACATCGAGCATTCGGTTGCCATGGGGCAGCAGGTGGCTGAGGAATGCCTCAAGCGCGCCCGATGCGGCCCCCGCGATGTGGACCTGCTCATCACCGTCTCCTGCACCGGTTTCATGATTCCCTCGCTCGATGCCCACCTCATCAACCGCATGGGCTTCCGCTGCGACGTGCGGCGGCTTCCGGTGACGGAGCTGGGTTGCGCCGCAGGCGCTTCGGCACTCTGCCGGGCGCAGGAATTCCTGCGCGCCTTCCCCGGCGCAAATGCTCTCGTGATTTCGGTGGAGATTCCTAGTCTCACCTTCCAGCGGCGCGATATTTCGCAGGCCAACCTGATTTCCAGCATCCTCTTCGGCGATGGCGCGGCGGCGGCGCTGGTCAGCGGCAACGGCGCGGCCGGGCCGAAGCTCCTGGCCACGCGCAGCTATACGTTCCCCGACTCGCTCACGGCCATGGGTTTCGATCTGAAGAACTCCGGGTTCCACATCGTGCTCTCGCGCGACGTGCCGGACCTGATCCGCGGAAAGATTAAAGAACTGGTCACTTCGTTCCTCGGCTCACAGGGTCTCAAGCAGGAAGAGATTGCCGCGTTCGTCCTGCATCCCGGCGGGCAGAAACTTCTGCATTACATCGAGGAAGAATTGGCCCTGCCGCGCGAACGCACCCAGCCCTCCTGGGACGTGCTGCGCCGCTACGGAAACCTTTCGAGCGCCTCCGTCCTGTTCGTGCTCCACGAGTGGCTTTCTAGCGGAAAGCTCGCCGCGGGCGATTACGGTCTGCTCGCCGCATTCGGCCCGGGTTTCACCGCAGAAATGCTGCTGGCCCAATGGAGCTGAGCCAGGCGCTTTATCTCTGCCTGATTGCGGCCGTTGCCGTCCTGCGCTTCGTCGAGCTGGGCATTTCCAAGCGCCACCAACGGCAGCTCGCGGCGCGTGGCGCAAGAAAAGCGGCGGACCCGCGATTTCGCGCCATGGTGGCGCTGCACACCTGCGTCCTCTGCGGCGCCGCGGCGGAAGTGGTCTTCTTGAAGCGCCCGCTCATCCCGGTTCTGGCCACGGCGATGGGCGGCTTGTTTCTGGGCGCGAATGCGTTGCGCTGGTGGGTGATTCACACGCTCGGCACGCACTGGAACGTGCAAGTCATGGACTCCGCCCAGCTCGGAATCGTCACCACCGGCCCGTACCGCTGGGTGCGCCATCCCAACTATTCCGCCGTCTTCGTGGAAATGTTGGCGCTGCCGCTGATTCACACGGCGTGGATCACGGCGCTCGTCGGCACCCTGGCGCACGCCTGGGTGCTGCGCGGGCGAATCGCAGCGGAGGAGCAGATCCTGCTCGCCACGCCCGAGTATCGCACCGCCATGGGTGCCAAACCCCGGTTCGTACCCTTCCTCTTTTGATCAACCCCTGCCGTTGCGAGGCGTCACACGCGCCTGTATAGTGGCGCTATGAGCCCGCTCCGAGCCCGCGTACAAAATGGACGAATCCTTCTCAACGAACCCACGACCCTGCCTGACGGGACCGTCATTGACCTCGTCGCCAACGACGAAGGCGATGATCTAACCGACCAGGAACGCCATGCCCTTCACGAAGCACTATCGGCATCCCAAACCTCGGCCGAAGCGGGTCGCCTCCGGCCGGCCTCGGCCATCCTCGACGAATTGCGCAAACAGCGGTGAGCCTTCCTCTCCGAACAACCCCACAAGCAGACGCACAGATTCGCGAAATTGATGGATGGTGGCGGAAGAATCGTCCTTCCGCGCCGGACATGTTCCTCGACGAGCTGGAAGAGTCTTTTGACCTTCTTGCTCGCGCCCCCAATATCGGCCGGCTTTATCGCCCTGCGCCTGTGCCCAACGTGCGCCGTCCGCTGCTCGCGCAGACTCGCTATCATGTTTACTACGTGCCTGTCATTGGTGAGGTCTGGATTCTTGCCGTATGGCACGCGCAACGGGGAACAGGACCGCCTCTGCGAGCGCCCTGAACTATGGGCCAGTCAGTATCCGCACCCCGCTCTCACTGCGCGATCGGCATCTCCAACGCGCTCGGGTGCGCCGCGTCATGATACACAGTGATGTGCGCCGTTCGCGCATCCTTCGCCGTTTCGCG
This sequence comes from Candidatus Acidiferrales bacterium, assembly GCA_035624135.1. Taxonomy (GTDB): domain Bacteria; phylum Acidobacteriota; class Terriglobia; order Acidiferrales; family UBA7541; genus JOPF136. The sequence continues at coordinate 3,701 of DASPSB010000056.1, forward strand.
CGTCACGTCTCCCCCGGAATTATAGTTCTTCGCCAGATTGATCGTATTCGGACAATAGATCACCAGCCGCAGCCGGCTCCCTTTCGCAATTCGTCTTGAGAAATACGTGAAATTCTCAAACGTGTAGCGCAGGATCTCTCCCTCGGGCACGGGCTTCGCTTGCCGCAGCGACTCGCGATACCTTGCCCGCAACGCCGCCCCTGTCAGCGCGATGCTCGTTCCGTCCGGTAGAATTTCATACATGTCCGCGGCCAGATCCGTGTCGGGAACATCCATCGCCAGCCATACCGTCAATTTCGGTGCGCCGGTGATCTCCGTATCCTCAGCGAACGCTTCGGAGTGGTACACCACTCCATTGCCGAACAGGTTCAGCACCCCCCTCTGGCTCAGCACCGGCTTCTCTTCTTGCTTCCGTTCCAGTTCTCCCGGCCGGATGTCCATCGGATCGTAAACACAATGATCCGCTGCCATCCCGCCCGGCTTCTCCCTGCGCAAAGAGCCGGAGTGGAACGCGTCGTTCGCGGAACCGTCCGAATTCAGATAGAGCGTCCGATGCTCGGAGACGATTGCCTCGAGGCTGTCCGCATATTTCCACTCTTCCGTTCCGGCCACGTAGTACGCCACGCGCTTTTTCAGGAACTCGGGCTTCGGACCGGATTTCATCGTCCAGTCGTACCACTGCCGGTGCAGGTCATTCAGGTCCAGCACGCTGGCCGGACCGAATTTCAGTCCGCCGACTTCCGGCACCGGAGTCCGCGTGCCGGCATGGTCCCACGGCCCGAAGATCAGAAAGTGATTCGCCACCGCCTCCGCCGATCCGTATCGCATGTCGCGGGTGTAGTACGTCATTGCGCCCGGCTGATCCCCGTCGTAGGCCCCTGTAATCGTCAGGATCGGAAATTTCATGCGCGCGTATTGTTCCGCGGATGGCACCATCGCGTCGTAATAGGCGTCCGGCGTGGGATGGTCCAGCCACTTCTGGAATATCGGCGACGGATTGCCCACCAGCCGGTCCAGCTCCCGGAACGCCAGGTGCCGCGAGTACAGCTCGAAGAATTTCCCCGTCCAGAACTCCGAATCCCCAAACAGCTTCGCATTGCCCGTATCGCCGCTCGTGAAGGTGAGCCATTGCATCAGGTACGGCCCCATCAGGTTGGAACTCATCGGAAAATCCACTCCTGGATGCGCGGCTGCTGCCGGCACGATGGTCGCCAGATGTGGCGGCAGCTCTTTCGCCGTGGACCACTGATCGAATCCCGCGTACGAGCCGCCCCACATGGCCACCTTCCCGTTGCACCACGGCTGCGTCGCCAGCCACTCCACCACGTCGTGCCCGTCGCGCCCCTCGTTCGCGAACGGCTCGAAGCTCCCGCCCGAATTTCCTCGTCCGCGCACGTCCACCAGCGCATAGACGTATCCGTGCCGGGCAAAGTACATCGCCCGGTCCGTGTACGTATCCGCGATGTAGGGGGTGAGCGTGAACACGGCCGGCAGCGGTTCTTTCTGATCTCTCGGCTTGAAGACCGTCGCATTCAGTTGCACGCCGTCGCGCAGCGGAATCTTCACGCCCCACAGCAGGTCCACCTGCGGCTCTTCTTTCTTCTCTCCCCCGGCCTGCCGGCCCGCGGCGAAAACCGGCGCGAGCAGCAATGCGAGTAAAACAACGCCCAGCCGGCCACGCCGGGCAACTGGATTTCTCATGAGTTGTCCTCCTCCTGGAATCGCTTCAAGGTTCTGCATCCGCATCCTGGCCGACCAGCGCCGTGGGATTGAGTTCAGCGCAGTTCCTGTAGCCGGAAAGGGCCAGAGTGAGATCAAAATCGGCCAGAAAATTCTGCACCACGTCCCGCACGCCCTGCTCGCCCGCGATGGCCAGCCCGTACACGTAGAGACGCCCCAGCAGCACGGCCCGCGCGCCCAGCGCGATGGCTTTGAACGCGTCCGAGCCGCTGCGAATCCCGCTGTCGAACAGCACCGGAATTCTCCCCCGCACCGCTTCCACCGCGCCGGGCAAAGCGTCGAGCGCGGCGACCGCTCCATCCACCTGCCGCCCGCCGTGATTGGATACGATCACGCCGTCCATTCCGCAATCCACGGCGCGCGCCGCGTCTTCCGCGTGCAGAATCCCTTTGAGCAGTATGGGCAGCTTCGTGTGGCTGCGCAGAAATGGCAGGTCCTTCCAGTTGAGCGCGCTATTGCCGAACACTCCGGCCCACAGTTGGACCGCGGCGCCGGGATCCTGTTCCGGCGGCGTCGCCAGTCGGCTGCGGAACACGGGGTCGCTGAAAAAGCACGCCACTCCGTCGCCTTTCAGGAACGGCAGGTAGGCCCGGTCCAGGTCGCGCGCGCGCCAGCCCAGAATATTGGTGTCCAGCGTCACCACCACCGCGCAATACCCGGCG
>DASPSB010000060.1:0-5589 GCA_035624135.1 Candidatus Acidiferrales bacterium
GCCAGCGTTGCTGCCAGCATGCAGTAAAAGGTCCAGCGTATCGGACCGCGCAGACCGCCCATGTTGCGCATATCCTGTTCGCCGCCCATGGCGTGAATCACGCTCCCTGCCGCGAGAAACAGCAGCGCCTTGAAAAACGCATGCGTCATCAAATGAAAAATTCCCGCGGAAAAAGCCCCCACGCCGCACGCCAGGAACATGTACCCAAGCTGGCTCACGGTCGAGTACGCCAGCACGCGTTTAATGTCCGTTTGCACGAGTCCAATCGTCGCCGCAAAGAACGCCGTCAGGCAGCCCACAATCGCCACCACTTTCATCGCCAGCGGCGCGTGCACGTAGATCGGACTCGAACGCGCGACCATATACACGCCCGCGGTCACCATCGTGGCCGCGTGAATCAGCGCGCTCACCGGTGTCGGGCCTTCCATCGCGTCCGGCAGCCACACGTAGAGCGGCACCTGGGCCGACTTTCCCGCCGCACCCACAAACAGCAGCAGGCCGATCGCCGTCAGCGTGCCGATTCCCGTTGTTTCCACGCCCATCTTCGACGCCTGCTCGAGCACTTTCTGAATGTCCAGCGTATGGAACTTGCTGAACATCAGGAACAAGCCCAGCAGGAATCCGAAATCCCCCACTCGGTTGACTACGAATGCCTTCTTCCCTGCGTCTGACGCCGATTTTTTCAGGAAGAAAAACCCGATCAACAGGTAGCTGCACAGCCCCACGCCTTCCCAGCCCACGAACATCAGCGCGTAGCTCGCCCCCATCACCAGGACAAGCATGAAAAACATGAACAGGTTCAGGTACGCGAAAAAGCGGTAGTAGCCCCCCTCGTGCGCCATGTACCCGATCGAGTAGATGTGAATCAGCCACCCGACGCCCGTCACTACCAGCAGCATGATGATGGTCAGTTGGTCGATCTGCAGCGCGAACTCCACACGGAAGTTGCCAGCTACGACGATCCAGGGGAAGGGGAGAAAGCTGTGCACATAGGGAATCTGCGTGGGAGCCCGCAGGACGAAATCCAGAATCAACGCGAGCGTCGCCAGGAATGCCAGCGTCGTCGACCCGATGGCCACCGCCGTCACGGTCTTTTGTGCGAACTGCCGGCCGAACAGTCCATTCACCGCCGCGCCCGCCAGTGGCAGCGCCGGAATAATCCACGCGTTTTCGAGAACGCCCATCACAGTTTCAGCAGGTCAATCCGTTCGATATTTAGCGACTGCCGGTTGCGCGCCACTTGCAGGATGATGGCCATGCCCACCGCCGCTTCCGCCGCCGCCACCACAATCACGAAAAACACGAACACCTGTCCCTCCAGCAGTGCCCGTATGCGGCTGAACGCGACAAACGAAAGGTTTACGGCGTTCAGCATCAGCTCGATGGACATGAAAATCGTGATGATGTTCCGTTTGAACACAAAACCGAGCGCCCCCAGCCCGAATAGGATGGCGCTCAGAATCACCGCATAGTTTTCGAGCTGCAACTCCCCTCCCCCGAAACTGCGTTGCGCTGCCGGCAGTCCGTGCGCACGCCCAGCCACCCGATCGATCAGAAATCGCGTTTCGCCAGGACCACCGCTCCCAGGATCGCCACCAGAATTAAAATCGACGTCAGCTCGAACGGAAACACGTAGCTCGTAAACAGCAATTCCGAGAGCTGCCTCGAAGCCCTCACCAGTTCCACGCCCGGGCCGCTATACACCGGCGCCGGCGAGGTCGCCAACCGCCAGCCCAGCACCACCGTCAGAATCGCCGCGAACGGCAGGCCCACCCAGGTCGCGGCGCGGCTGATCGCCGTCCGTTCCTCCGCTCCGGCATTGAGCAGCATGATGGTGAACACGAAGAGCACCATGATGGCGCCCGCGTACACGATGATCTGCACCGCGGCCAGCAGTTCCGCGCCCAGCAGCAGGTAGATTCCCGCCAGCGCCACCATCACCACGATCAGCGAGAGCGCGCTGTGGATCGGATGCGTCTGCGCGATCAGATTCACCGCGCCTCCCAGCGCCGCCACTGCCAGCACGAAGAACAGGATGGTTTCTACGCTCATTGCGCCGGCCTCAGCGCCACGATCAAGCTCGTAATCACCAGGTTCGCCAGCGACAACGGCAACAGAAACTTCCATCCGAAATTCATCAATTGGTCGTAACGAAACCGCGGCAGCGTCCCCCGGACCCATACGTACACAAACAGCACTGTCGCCACTTTCGCCGCCAGCCAGAACGGGCCTTGGATGTATTCGATTACGCCGCCCATGGCACACAGGATCCCCGCGCCTGCCAGCACTGCTCCCAGCACCGGCAGCACAATGCGCCCGAACGCCGTGTGGTATCGCAATCCGTGCAGCAGCAGCAGAACTCCCCCAATCGTCGCCGCGGCGGCGGGCAGATAGATCGTGTATTTCTGGAATCCGGGCGTCTCCGGAAACGGCGATAGGTAGCCGCCGAAGAACAGTACGGCCACCATGAACGATACCGTCACCATCGCCGCGTATTCGGCCATGAAGAACATGGCGAACTTGAAGCTCGCGTATTCCGTGTGGAAACCCGCCACCAGTTCCGTTTCCGCTTCGGGCAAATCAAACGGCACGCGGTTCGTTTCCGCTAGCGCCGAAATGAAGAAGCATACAAAGCCGATTAATTGCGGAAAGACAAACCACCGCGGCAGAAAGCCCCACATCGTCCCTCGCTGCGCCTCCACGATGTCGCGTAGGCTGAACGTGTTGGTCAGCAGCACGATCCCTACCACCGACATCGTCAGCGACAGCTCGTAGCTCAGCATCTGCGCCGAGCTGCGAAGACCTCCCATCAGCGGGTATTTTGAGTTCGAGGCCCATCCCGCCAGCGCCACGCCGTACACGCTCAGCGCTGTTATGGCGAAAACCACCAGCAGGCTGATGTTCAGCTCGGAGATGGAAAACCAGGTCCGGTGACCGAACAGTTTGATCTGGCCCGGACCGAGCGGGATCACCGCGATCGTGCTCAGCGCCAGCGAAAGCGCCAGAAACGGTGCCAGGAAATACACGAACCGGTCGATTCCGGCTGGTGTCGGGTCTTCTTTGAACAGAAACTTCGCGCCGTCCGCCAGCGGCTGCAGCAGGCCGTGCGGGCCCACCCGCTCCGGCCCCCAGCGCGACTGCATGTGCGCCACCACTTTCCGCTCGAACCATGTCAGGTAGGCCACCGCCGTCAGCAGCACAAGCACCACGACCACCACTTTGAGGATGGCTATCAGGATCAGCGCATTGGCGGAGAGGAAGTCGTCCATCACACTTTCTCCGCTTCCGAGAGCGATTCAATCATCATGCAGAACCGGCCCAGCGTCCCGCTCGTGAACAGCCCGTCCTGCGCCGACCGGATGGCCCCCGCCGGCACGTCGAATGGTTTGCTGCCGTTCCTCGCCGCCCCGGCTGCCGTCAACACCGCCCCGCCCGAAAGGAGGCCCGCCAGCTCCACGTTGTAGCCCGCCACGTTCCGCCGGATTTCTTCGAACACGGCCTCTGGTGTGCGCGCGCGCATCGCCGTGCCCAGTCCTTTCAGCTCCAGTTGGTGCGCCACGATTCGCAGGATGTCGAAATCGGTCCGCACCCCTGGCGGGTCCGCGGCTTTTCGCAGCGACTGCACCTCGCCTGCCGTGTTCGTCACCGTCCCCGATTTTTCATAGGCGCATGCCGCCGGAAGCAGAATGTCGGCCTCCCGCGACGTTTCCGTCAGGAACAGTTCGTGCACCACCAGCAGTTCGAGCCCCGCCGGCCGCGAGTTTAATCCGAACGTGCGAAATGGATTTGCCCCCACAACGTACAGCGCCTTCAGTTTGCCCGCGCCCGCCGCAACCAGCATTTGTTTCGCCGCTAGGCCCGCGCGATCCGGAACAGCCGAGCCCCATAGCTCGCTGTAGCGCTTCCGCTCGGCCGCGTCCTGAACCCGCACGTAACCCGGCAAACGGTCCGGCAACAGTCCCATATCCGCCGCGCCCCGCGAATTCGAGTAATCGCCCAGCGCCATGTAGCGAGCCCCGCCTGCGAGCTTTGAGCCCCACGCCACCAGCTCGGCCACGGCTTCGCCCGAAACCCCGGCGCCGAACAATATCGCCAGGCCGGACTCGCCTTCGATCGCTTTCTTCATCGCGGCCAGAGTTTCGCCTGCGCCCTCCGGCGCCGGACCTTTTCCAGCGAGCGCGCGTACCGCCGCTTCTTCCGCGCCCTCTGGAATTCGCGCATACAGTTTGGCCCGCCGCGCGAGTTTGATCTCGCCCGAGTCGATCACGTAAATCCGCGCGCCCACGTGCCGCACGGCTTCGCGGATGCGCCAATCCACCAGCGGGTTCTGCCGGCCCGTGTCGTTCCCGATCAGCAGGATCGCCGTAGCCTCTCCCAGCGCTTCCATCGTCAGGGAACGCGCGCCCATCTCGCTCCCCTGCGCCGCGGCCAGCGAGGCATAGTCTGCCGTGCGGTGATGGTCCACGTTGTTCGTGCCGATCGCTGCTCGCGCCAGGCGCGTCAGCAGGTAATTCTCCTCGTTCGTCGTCCGGTTCGAGCCGATAAACCCGATCGCGTCCGGCCCGTGTTGCGCTCGTATTGCGGCCAGCCGCGGCGCCACTTCCTCCATCGCCGCTTCCCACGTCACTGGCGTGAGTTTCCCGTTTCGCCGTAGCAGCGGCGCATTTATCCGGTCCGGGTGCTCCGTGAAATCGAACCCGAATCGCCCCTTCACGCACAGAAATTCCCGGTTGATTCCGGAAAGGTCCCGGTTATTCGCACGCAGGATGCGGTTGTTCCGCACCGAGAGCGTGGTTTTGCAGCCATTCGAGCAGTGCGTGCAGATCGTGCCCGTGTACTGCATTTCCCACGGCCGCGTTTTGTAACGGTAGGTCCCGCTCGTCAGCGCGCCCACCGGACACACGTCTATGCACATCCCGCACTCTTCGCATTCCAGGTGGTCGCCTCCGTTGGGAATGATTGTCGAATAGGCGCCGCGCTGGCCCACGCCCAGCGCTTTCACGTCCAGCCCTTCGTCGCACACGCGAACGCACCGGAAGCACAGAATGCACCGCGGCGCGTCGTAATACACCAGCTCCGACCATTTTTCTTCCGGCTCGTGTATTTTTTCCTCGATAAAGCGGCTCGTGTCCGCCCCGTACCGGAACACCATATCCTGCAATTCGCATTCGCCGCCCTTGTCGCACACCGGGCAATCCAGCGGATGATTCGTCAGCAGGAATTCCAGCATCGCCTTCCGCGCTTGCCGCACCTGTTCCGTGTTGGTTCGTACGACCATTCCCTCGATGGCCACCAGCGTGCACGCGGTTTGCAGTTTTGGCGCTTTTTCGACTTCCACCAGGCACATGCGGCAGGCCGCTTGGAGCGACAGGCCAGGGTAGTAGCAGAACGACGGCACCTCGATCCCCATTCGCCGCGTCGCTTCGATCACCAGCGTTCCGGCGGGAACGGTCACGGGCCGTCCGTCGATCATCAGCGAAACCTTTTTCTGTTCCCCCATCTCTCCGAACCGTAGGGGCACGACATGTCGTGCCCCTACCGCCTCCGCCCGGTCCTTTTCAGCTCCCGCTTTACGCGTTCACCAACGTG
>DASPSB010000069.1:0-6082 GCA_035624135.1 Candidatus Acidiferrales bacterium
CGCCGCGCCATGCGCGTGGACCCCATGGTGGCGCTGCGTTACGAATGACGTTCGGCCGGTGACGCGTGACTGGTGATTGGAGGGATTGGGCCGGGGCAGGCGCTCGTCCGTCTGTCACTGGGGACCGGTCAATTTCATCCAGTCACCAGTCAGGCGCCACCCTTAGCCGCTATCTCGGATGGTCAGGCAGGATTCGCAGGGTTCCTGCGCGATTGGTTTCCAGGCTTTACGATTCTGGACTCTTGAGTGCTGCCGTCGGCGATGCCTCGCGCCTGTCCTCGCGTTTGCTCGCCACCGTTTTCCGCGCGTAGCTGCCGGCCCAAGCAGGGAAGCTCACAGGCCACATGCTCTTCTGCGGCTCTGGGAATTCCACTTCAACGAGCAGTTTTCCATCCTGCCCAGGTTGTGCGCCGAACACGTCGCACGCCACTTCCTTTTGCCGAGCGGGATTGTTCAGCATCAGCCGCTCGCCCGCCCGCACCCGATTCCGCATGGGAATCACCGCGCCCTGTGGCAGCAGAATCAGCGTGCAGGCTTCCTCCTGGAACTCCTTTCCGGATTCATCGCGCCCCGTCAGGACTACGGGAATGCGCAGGAAAGCCTGCTGTGACCGCGAGAATCGCTCTCCGGGCTGGAAGCTTCCTGTCCCGCGAATCGCTTTCGCCGGCGAATCTTTCCCGGCCCGTTCCCTGGGAACCCCCGGAGGCAACAGACTCGCTACCTTCGCAATCAGCGCACTCGCGCCGAGTGGCGCTGGGCCCTTAGCGCCGGTCACGCCCGGCATTTCGGATACCTTTACTTCCGCCGGCATGCCCTCAGTAAGGCCGAGCGCTTTTTCGTCGTACGAGCTGCCGGTATCCACTGCCGCGGACGCGGTCATTGGCGCGTTTACGGTTGATTCTCTCGGCTCGAGGCTCGATTCCGTCGCCCAATCGATCTTCGCCGTCGCGCTGGCCATCAGGACCTCGGTTTGTTCTGCTGGCGCCATCTCTGCTCCGTTCAACTCCTGATCCGGCGCTGTCGTCTCGGCGTTCGCAGCCACAAATTGTTCCGCTCGCGGCCGTCTCAGCAGCATCACGGTCAGCCCCAGACATGCCACGGCCACGCTCGTCACCAGCATCGCTTCTGGATTCGTCATTTGCGATACATCCGGCAGGCCCGACTGCATCAGTACCGTCAAAGCGAATAGTCCCATGATTGGATTAGGCCGTCGGGAAACACGCGTCTGGGTCGCGCCCCTATCTGGCCTCTGCTCAGTGTAGGAATACGACGGGCATCCCTGAATAGTACGGTGGTACTTTTTCCCACCTGTCCCAAAGGACAGGGTGAGTTCATCCCCGTTCCATCATCTTTGGCCGTCGGAAAGCAAGCTCACGCGGCCTAGTGTTTGACCACGGTCACCGTAATTTGGGAGGGATATTGTTTCGAGTGATGGACGGAATTGTGCGCTGTCACAGGCTTGTCCTCGTCATAGTTGTTGCCGCCAGTGTTGAGGTTGCGGTCGAAGCGCGGGAAATTGCTGCTGGAAATTTCGACGCGGAGCGAATGCCCGCGTTCGAAATAGTTGCTGGTGACGAGCGGTTGCAACGTGACTTTGTAGATTTTCCCCTTCTCCATCCACTCCGGCGGTTTCTCGTATCCATCCCGGTAGCGGAGCCGCTGAATGGATTCGTCGAGGTTGTAGGCGCGGCCGTCCGGATAGACATCGAGGACTTTGACGGTGATGTCCGTATCTTTGGCGTCGGAGGAGACGTAGATGGCAGGCTCGATGGGGCCCGAGAGTTCTGTGCCTTCCTGGAACGGCTCGGAGGTGTAAACGAGGATATCGTCCCGCGCCTCCATTTTGCGCTGATCGAAGGCGCCGGCCTGCACCGCAGTTCCGGTGCAACATACGTTTCCGCCATAGGAAGTTACGGGATTGAGCGGGTCGTAAGTCAAGGAATCGGGTTCATCGGCGGCGGGAGGCGAGCTGACAATCGTGCCGTCGCCGAACAGTGAATTCGCGTGCCCGGCGCTGGCTAGATAGAGAGTCACCTGTTGTGCCCCGGCCGGGGGCCAGGTATCCGACGACTGCCACTTGTTCAGACCCATGGTGAAGTACGTGACCTTGGGGAGCGCCTCGAGGCGCGCGCTTTTCTCGCCTTTGAGGAAGCGATCGAAGAATCCGTACATGATTTCCTGATAGTCGAGGCGCGCGTCGCCCATGCTGCGTTCGCCGACCACCGTGTCTTCGGTGGCGCGCGTGTACGCGCAGTGCGTCACCGGAGCGATGATGGCCCACTGTTCGTCGGCGATTTCTGGCTTCGCCGTCTTCCGGACGTGATTGTAGAGCGCCAGATTCGGCCCCATGGACACGTCGTACCACGTCATGTACCAGAGCCCCGGCAGATTGAGCAGCATGTCGTCGTGATACAGGCCGCCCTTGTACCAGGCCGGATCGTTCGGAGTGCGCTGGATCATGCGGCCGGCGGTGTCCACCGGCATGGCGTCGGCGTAGATCCCGTGCGGCGCGTCCACGGCTTTCAGAATGTCCTGCTCGGGGAGATGCCACAGCGCTTTGGACCAGTCCACTGCTGGAAGCTGCTGCGCGAGATCAAATGCTTTCGAAGCGCGGATCAGGTCCTCCTGCGAAGCGTTGGTTGGGAACATGGGGCGGACCTCATTTTGTTCGCCGTACAGCCAGGTAATGAAAAGCATCTGGACGGCCCCGCCCCGATACCAGTTGCCTTGTTCGTAGTACGGGCGGACTCGCCCGACTCCTGCGCCGAAGCTCTGGATGTTCATGGCGGCATAGGCCGGCTGGCCGTAAGCCGCAATGCCCATCTGGTATTCGGCTGTGGAAGAGCAGCCGGTCGTGCCGATCTTCCCGTTCGTCCAGGGCTGCTGGGAGAGCCATTCAATCATGTCGTACCCGTCGGTGCGGGGCGCGCCGAGAATGTCGTAATTGCCTTCGGAGAAAAAGTGGCCGCGCTCGTTCTGAATCACGTACGCGTAGCCGCGCTTTATGGCGGTGAGGATGGTGTTCATGTCGGCTGGCACACCGTTGCGCACGTCCCAGTAATTGAAGTTGTAGGGCGTGCGCACAAAGATGATGGGAACCTTCCCTGTGGCGTTCTTGGGCCGGTAGATATCCGTTGCCAGGCGCACGCCGTCCCGCATGGGGACCATCACCTTGCGTTCGATTATGGCCAGCGATTCGAGCTGCTTCTCGGTTTGATTGCGCTCTTCGCGTTGTTGGGGCGTCAGTGGCGTTCCTTGTTGTGCGTTTACAGTGGTGATGACCAGGGCGAAAGCAACTCCGGTGGCGCAGAGCGTGCGGCCGAATGACGTCTTCATGAGGGCCATCCTTTTGAAAATGAGCGGAGAGATTATGCACGATTCAGGAATTGGAAGCGGAATTTTGCAAAAGACCGACTGGCAGAATGAGCATCAGGAGTGAACGAGGGGAAGGCGAGTACTGCGACCCAGGCGTCTGGAATCCTTGATGGTGCCGGGGGACGGAATCGAACCGCCCACGCCGGCCTTTTCAGGGCCGCGCTCTACCACTGAGCTACCCCGGCACCCGGCGTCCCCACATTATACACGGTTGGCCGGACGCCCCGTTCCGTGCAGCCCTAATGCACCGACTCGTCGAATTCCCTCATCCAATCTTTCTTCTTCAATACTTCCCGCGGCCGCGTTCCATCCGCCGGCCCCACAATTCCGTCTTTCTCCATCAGGTCAATCAGCCGCGCCGCCCGCCCGTATCCGATCCGCAATCTCCGCTGCAAGGTTGAAGTGGACGCCCGCCCCGCCTCCAGCACCACCCGCACCGCGTCCTGATACAGGTCGTCATCCACGTCATCGCCGTCCTCATCTCCTTCGCCCGGCTCTCTCACATCTCCGCTGCCTTCCTCGTTCTTTTCTTCCTCATCTTCCTTTGGCGGCCGCAGCAGTTCCTCGTTGTACACCGCTTTCGCCTGCTCCCTCCAGAAATCGCACACCGAGGTGATCTCATCTTCCGTCACCAGCGGCCCATGGATGCGGTGTAGCCGCGATGAACCCGCCGGCAGATAGAGCATGTCGCCCCGTCCCAGCAGCGCTTCCGCACCGTTTGAATCCAGAATCGTTCGCGAATCCACTTTTCCCGCCACTCGGAACGAGATGCGCGCCGGGAAATTCGCTTTAATCAGCCCCGTAATCACGTCCACCGACGGCCTCTGCGTCGCCAGGATCAAATGGATCCCCACGGCGCGCGCCATCTGCGCCAGCCGGGTAATGGCCTCCTCGACGTTGTTCGTGTCCACCATCATCAGGTCGGCCAACTCGTCGATCACGATCACGATGTAAGGCAGCGGTTTGTGCTCTTCGCCGTCCAGGTTGTCGAACAGCGATAGCGACTCCTGCTTCTGGAACTGCCGGTTGTACTGGTCGATGTTCCGCACGCCCCGCTGCGCCAGCAGCTTCAGCCGCCGCTCCATCTCCCGCGTGGCGTTCCGCAGCACGTTCGACGCCACTTTCGGGTCCGTCACCACCGGAGCCAGCAGGTGCGGAATTTCCTCGTACAGCCCCAGCTCCAGCCGCTTCGGGTCCACCAGCACGAGCTTCAACTCCTCCGGCGTCGCTTTGTACAGCATCGACACGATCAGCGCATTCAGGAATACGCTTTTCCCGGTTCCCGTTGACCCGGCTATCAGCAGGTGCGGCATCTCCGCCAGATTTGTTACCCGCAGCCTCCCGATCAGGTCTTTTCCCATCGAAAGCGTCAGCTTTGATGGTGAGTTCACGAAGTCCGGACATTCCACCACTTCGCGCAGCGCGATTGTCTCCCGGTGCGGGTTCGGCGCTTCGATTCCTACCGTCGATTTTCCCGGAATCCGCTCGATCAGGATCGATTCCGCCTGCAACGCCAGACACAGATCGTCCGCCAGCCCGGTAATGCGCGAATATTTGATTCCCGCTTCCGGTTTGAACTCGAACGTCGTCACTACCGGCCCCGGATTGATCTGTGTGATGTGACCGCCGACGTCGAACTCGCGGCATTTTGCTTCAATCGCCCGCGCCCGTTCTTTCAAATCTGCTTCGTCCATCTGCTCCGAACGCGCCGGCTTCCGCAGCAGCTCCGGAGATGGCAGCCGGTATCCCGCCGCAGACTTCGCAATCCGCGGCTGCGGCGCGGCTTTTTCGACCAGCGGTCCCGGCGCTGGCGGCGCAATAGGCGGCTGCACCACCGCGGGCCCGGTCCTTCGCTCCATCGCGCGCGGCATTGCCGGAATCTTCGCCGGCGCTCCTGCAGTTCCCGCTGCCGCGCTGGCCGCTGCAGCCTGCGCCATCGCGGTTTTCGTTTCCGGCTCGCGCATCACAATTTGATTCGGCCCCGGCCGCTCTTCGATCGGCAAAGCGGTCTGCGCCGCTGCCGCCCTTCCCGCGCCCTTCGCTGCGTCTTTCGACTGGATTGGCTGCCGGCCATTAATCCGTACTTTCGCCAGCCGTTTCCGCTGCCGCGCCTCTTCGCGTGCGGCGCGCCATGCCGTCCATTTCGCCGCTAGCCCTGCCAACGGCTGCCAACCCGCCAGCGGGCTCCCAATCCACGCTGCCGCTCCGGAAAATGAGAATCGCGTGGTCAAGAACAACGCAACGATCAGCGCCGACCCCGCCACCAGAGTTGCTCCCAGGGGATTGAACGCGTTGCGCAGCCCCCGCCCGGCCAGCGCTCCCACCAATCCTCCCGGAGGTATCAGGCCGCGCATCGCCGGTGCTCCCGCCTGTTCACAAAGTGCCGCCGCCGAGATCAGAAGCAACACAAATCCGCACCCTTTCACGACAGGAGAGGGAATTGGCCTGCTCCGAAGCCAGCGCACTCCGAACACTCCCAGCCCCACCGGCAGCAAAAACGCCGCCAGGCCAAATCCCTGAAATGCCAGGTCCGACACGTGTGCGCCGAAGGGCCCGATCCAGTTTCGCGCCGCTGCGCCGGCGCCCGCTCCCGCTCCCGCCCCGCTCACCGCCGGCCCGGCAACATTGAAGGAATCATCGAGCGGGCTATAGGAAACTAGGCTCAGCAGCAGGATTGCACTGGCGGCCAGGCACACAAATCCCACCA
>DASPSB010000070.1:0-3441 GCA_035624135.1 Candidatus Acidiferrales bacterium
GCGGCCAGCAGGTCCCGCGCGATCACTGTCCGCTGAATCTCGCTCGTTCCCTCATAAATTGTGATCACCCGCGCGTCGCGGTACATGCGCTCCACGTCCGTCTCCCGTGAATATCCCATGCTCCCGTGCACCTGCACCGCCTTGTACGCCACCCGGTTCACCATTTCGCTTGCGTAGAGCTTGGCCCGCGAAGCGTGCGGGCCCACGCGCGATTCAAGCGGCGACAAGCCCCGGCCTTTGCCTTCGTCCTGCATCCACGCGGCGTAATACGTCAGCATGCGCGCCGCCTCAATCTCCGTCTGCATGTCTGCGAGCATCCACTGAATGGCTTGGAATTCGCCGAGCTTCTTGCCGAATGCGCGGCGGTCTTTCGCGTACTGCACGGCGGCTTCAAAAGCGCCCTGCGCGATTCCCAGGGCCTGGGCCGCGATGCCCACGCGTCCGCCGTCGAGCGCCTCGAACGCGATTTTCAGCCCCTGCCCCGGCGCGCCCAGCCGGTTCGCTGCGGGAACTTCGCACTCGTCCATGCGAAGTTCCGCAGTCTTCGACATTTTCAATCCCATCTTATCCTCAAAGCGCGCGACGCGGAAGCCGGGCAGATCCGGCGTCACCAGGAACGCTGTCACTCCTCGCGCTCCCGCTTCCGGCTCCGTTTTCGCAAACACCAAATACACCGAAGCGACTCCGCCATTCGTCACCCAACTTTTTGTTCCCGTCAGCTTGTAGCTGGACCCGTCAGCGGCCGCCACGGCGCGCGTCTCGATCGCCGCCGAATCCGATCCCGCCTGCGGCTCCGTCAGGCAGAACGCGCCCAGCCATTCCCCCGTCGCCAGCCGCCGCAGGATGCGCTCCTTCTGTTCCCGCGTGCCGTGCCGCGCGATCGGCGCTGCGCACACGGAATTCGTCACGCTCAGCGTCACCGCCGTCGAAGCGCACACCCGCGCCACTTCCTCGAGCATCAGCACATAGGTCAGCGTGTCCGCCCCGCTTCCACCCCATTCCTCCGGCACCGTCATGCCGCAGCAACCCAGCTCCCCCAGCCGTCGGACCTGCTCCGCTGGGAATCGCTCTTCCTTTTCGTATTGGCGAAGGATGGGACGCACCTCCGCCTCCATGAATTGGCGGATGGTGTCTTTCAGCAGGCGTTGGTCGTCGGTTGGCGAGAAGTCCATTACAGTTTGAGCAGCTCCCGCAGACGCCGCGTCTGGTTCCGGCTCACCGGAATCTCGCTCTGCTTTTTATCGTTCATGCGCAAGACGTAGCTCGATTTGAACCACGGCACCAGTTCCTTGATGTGGTGGATATTCACCAAATACGACCGGTGCACGCGCCAGAAACTCTCCGAATCGAGCTGCGCGTGCAGTTCCTCGATCGTCCGGTAGTTCGACGCCCCCTCCGCCTCGCGTGTCGCCAGCGTGATCAGTCCATCTTCAATCGTGGCGTACACTACGTCTGCCGAATCCACCAGCAACATCCGCTGCTGCGCCTTCAGCAGCAGCTTCGTTGGCGGACGCACGGCCGAAGCAGCTTGCAGCGCTGCCGCGCCCGGAGCCGCCGGAGCACCCATCTGCGAGAGCAGCGATTCGAGCCGCTCCACCGGAGAGGCCTGCGCGTCGAGCTGCTTTTTGGCACGCGCAATTGCCTTGCCGATCCGTCCTTTGTCGAACGGCTTCAGAACGTAATCCACCGCATTCACTTCAAATGCCTGCACCGCATAGTTGTCGTAAGCCGTCGCGAACACGATCTGTGGCAGCCGCACCTTGCGGTCCATCAGCTTCTTCAGCACGCCGAAGCCATCCAGGCCGGGCATCTGCACATCGAGAAACACCAGGTCCGGTGAGTGCTCTTTCACCAGGGCGACACCTTCGAGCCCGTTCCTTCCCTGCGCCACAAGCTGGATCTCCGGGAACCCTTTCAGCAGATAGGCAAGCTCTTCCCGCGCTGGCTTTTCGTCGTCCACAAGGATGGTTGTGATAGGCATTGGCGCCGAGTTAAGCGATAGCCCAGTATAGGAAATCGGCGCCAGCGCGTCGAGTTGGCTCCCGACGACACTGGCACTCCCCAACCAGTCACTAGTCACCACTCACCAGTCACCGTTATTATCTTGAATGGAGGCTCCCATGGACGCTAAGAGTTTCGCGCGCGAGATCGAGACGCATATCCGCCCGGCCACCTTTCCCGTCGCCGTCAAACTGCTCGGCACCAGCGACCCCCTTCCGGAAAAAGCAAAGCGTCCACGCCGCGATATGAACGTCCAAATCGCCATCTGCCAGGCCGTGGCCATGTCGCGCCGCTATGGATGGACGCTGGCCGTCGGCGAAGAGGACGTGAATTGCGTGCTCACCAAGACAGCCTTCGGCCTCGCCCCGCTCACCGGCCACTACCTCGAAGGCAATCTGGCCTGCGGAATGTACACGGCCACAAAAGAAGCCGGCGCGCGCACCGAAGCCGCCACCGATCGCCTGCCCGTTGGAACCTGCAAGTATTTGGTCACCGCGCCGGCCTCGCGAGCCGAGTTCGCCCCGGACGCCGTGATCATCTACGGAAATCCCGCGCAGGTTATGCGCCTCGTCACCGGAGCGCTTTGGAAGCGCGGCGGCGCAATCACCAGTTCGTTCACCGGCCGCGTAGACTGCTCCGACGAAATCATCCGCCCCATCCTCTCCGGCGAATATCAAGTCATCCTTCCCTGCTACGGCGACCGCGTCTTCTCGCAAACCGATGACACGGAAATGGCCTTCTCTCTCCCCGGTGCGAAAATGGCCGAATTGGTCGAGGGCCTCGAGGGCACGCACAAAGGCGGCATTCGTTATCCGATTCCCGCGTTTTTGCGGTACACGCCGCAATACCCCCAGCATTATTACGACCTCGAAAAGATCTGGGCTGCGGGCGGTCAGACAATCACTCCCGACGACCGGGAAAAATAAACGGGGAAAGGACGCGAACCGTGGCCCGGGCAAAAGCCAAAATCCTGGAGAGCACGACGCTCTATAAGGGTCCGCTATTCGACGTTCATCGCGATCGCGTTCTCGAACCTGGCGGCTACCAGGCTACCCGCGACGTGGTCATCCATCCCGGCTCCGTTGTCGTCCTTCCCGTCTTTCCCAACAGAGATATTCTGCTCGTCCGCCAGTACCGTCATTCGGTCGGCTGCTTTCTATGGGAGTTGGTGGCGGGACGGATCGACGGCGGCGAATCCCCACTGGCCGGCGCCAAACGCGAACTGGCCGAGGAAACCGGCTACACTGCGCGTCGTTTTCGCAAACTGCTCGACGTCTTTCCCACCCCCGGATTTCTCAGCGAACACATGGTCGTCTTCGTCTGCGACGGTCTTAAGGCCGGCCCTCCGCGGCCGGAAGAAGACGAACGGCTCCAGGCGCACCCATTTTCTCTCCGCCAGCTCGAACGCATGATGCGCACCGGCCGCCTCCGCGACACCAA
>DASPSB010000075.1:0-6863 GCA_035624135.1 Candidatus Acidiferrales bacterium
GTGGCCAGCAATTACCGCGCTTACGATCCTTATCCTTTGTTCGTGAAGGAAGGGAAGGGCGGGCATCTGTGGGACCTGGACGGCAACGAGTATATCGACTTCAACCTCTCGTTCGGCGCCGTGATGGCCGGGCATTCCCACCCCGCCGTCGTTCGCGCCGTGGAATCGCGCCTGCGCGGCGGCACCGCTTACGGCATGCCGCACGAAATGGAATGGGAACTAGCGGACGAAATCTGCAAGCGCTACCCGGTGGATATGGTGCGGTTCGGCTCCACGGGAACGGAAGCCACGATGCACGCGGTGCGCCTGGCGCGCGCCGCCACAGGCCGCGACCGCATCGTGAAGTTCGAGGGCGCCTACCACGGCCTGCACGACGCCGCGCTGGTGAGCGTCAAGCCGCACCTGGAACAGCTGGGTTCCATCGAGGATCCCACTCCCATTTCTGGCGGCGCGGGCATTCCCGCCACGCACATCGCCAACACGCTGATCGCCACGTTCAACCATCTGCCGAGCGTCGAGCGCAAGTTTGAAAAATACCCGGGCGAAATCGCCGCGGTGATTTGCGAGCCCGTTATGATGAATGTGGGCATGTGCATGCCGCAGGACGGTTTTCTTTCGAAACTGCGCGACCTGACGCGCAAGCATGGTGCGCTGTTGATCTTCGACGAGGTCAAGACGGGCGCGAAGCTGGCCTGGGGCGGAGCGTGCGAATATTTCAATGTAAAGCCGGATATCGTCTGCCTGGCGAAATCGATTGGCGGCGGCCTGCCGCTCTCCGCGTTCGGCGCCACGCGCACCGTGATGGACCAGATCAGCCAGCACAAGGTGTTCCACGGCGGCACCTACAACACGAACCCGATTTCGATGGCCGCGGGGCTGGCCACCTTCCGTGAAGTTTTGACGCGCGATGCCTACGAGCACGTGGGCCGGCTCAACAAAAAGCTGCTGGGCGCCTACCAACGAACCGTGGAACGCAACGGACTGAAAGCGACCGTGATAGGCGCGGGCGCCAATGGAGTGCTGCTGTTCCGCGCTTCGCCCCTGCGCAATTACCGCGACTGGCTGGAAGTGGATACCGAGCTGTGGCGCCACTACTGGTTTGCCATGGTCAACCGCGGCGTGCTCGCGCAACCCTTTTGGTGGGACGAGCAGTGGACCATCTCCGTGCAGCACACCGAGGCGGACATCGACCGTCATATCGCCGCGTTCGAGGAGGTCGCGCCTCAACTGGCCCAGGCGCAAAAGGAAAGCCAGCCGGTAGCCGCTGCCCGGTAACGAGCGCAGGTGCCACCGCGCTCATACTTTCTGCGTGGCCAGCCGCCGCAAGGGAGTCTGCACCTGATGCCGCCTGAATCGCAAAACGCCACATCGCCGTCGGCCGCCAAGGCCGCGGACGCGCCTCATCTGAAGCGCGTGCTCGGCACCTGGGATCTGGCGCTGCTTTGCGTTGTTGCCGTGGCCAATTTGAACCTGGTGCCCGTGGTGGCTGCGGGAGGCGCTCCGATGGTGTGGTTCTGGCTGCTGGCTCTGGTTTTTTTCTTCTGGCCCCAGGGAATTGCTGTCATTGAATTTTCCAGGCGTTATCCCGGCGAAGGCGGCATCTACCTGTGGAGCAAGGAGCGGTTCGGGCCGCTCCACGGCTTTCTGGCCGGCTGGTGCTACTGGACCAACAACATCTTTTACATCCCGACGCTGCTGCTCTATCTGGTTGGGATTGCCGTCTACATCGGCGGCCCGCGGTACGTGGCGCTGGGAGACGACAAGCAGTTCGTGTTTCTCACAGCCATTGCGCTGCTCATCGTGCTGGTGGCTTTGAACGTTCGCGGGCTGGGCCTCGGAAAATGGGTAAACAACGCAGGGGCTATCGGAACGGCGGTGGCTGCGGCAGTACTGGGAGGCCTGGCGATTCTGGTGTTCTCGCGGAACGGCAGCACGCTGAGCTCTGCTGACTTCCGTTTTGCGGGCGCCGACTGGTCGGTCCTCAACACATTCGGCGTGATTTGCTTCGGCCTGGTCGGACTGGAATTGGGCTCCGTGATGGGTGATGAAATCCGCGATCCGGCGCATACAGTCCCCCGCGGCGTCTTCTGGGGAGGCATCGCGTCCGGTGTGCTCTATGTTGGCGCCACGCTGGCCCTCCTGCTGGCTCTGCCGGCGGCGAAAATCGGAGCGGTGCAGGGAATTCTCCAGGCCGTCACGTCCATGGCGGAAGGCGTGGACGCCGGCTGGCTGGTTCCCCCGGTCGCGTTCATATTGACCGTATCGATTGCGGGCATCGCATCCGCGTGGCTCTCCGGCTCCGCGCGTATTCCGTTCGTCGCAGGACTCGACAGCTACCTCCCCGAACAGTTGGGACGGCTGCACCCGCGGTACGGAACACCCTACATTGCGCTGATTACACAGTCCGTGCTTTCCGGCATATTCGTCGCCATGAGTTTTCTCGGTGCGACGGTGGAGCAGGGATACAAGACGCTGCTCGATCTCGCCGTGGTGCTGCAACTGGTGCCTTTCCTCTACCTCTATGCCGCGATGATTGATTTGGCGCACCGGCCAATGGACGGCCGCAGCCGCTATTCGAAGGGGACGCTCTGGTTCGCAGGTCTTTCCGGATTCATTACCACGGGCATCGGAATGGTCGTCGCTTTCATCCCACAGCACGAAGGCGAGCCGCTCTGGCTGTTCGAAACAAAGATGTCGCTCGGCACGTTGTTTTTTCTCGCCCTCGCCGCCTTTTTCTATTTCCCCTCGTCGCGCCGCAAAGCCGCGCTGCTGGCGGAGGCTGCGGCCAGCGGAGCCGGCTCCGTAGCGGAATTTCCAGGGCCAGGAGGCCAATTGTGAAGCGCTATCCGATGTACATCAATGGAGAGTTCGTGCCGGCGAAGAGCGGGAAATGGTTTCCTGTCTATGATCCGGCAACGGAAGAAATCATCGCGGAAGTGCCCGATGCCGGGGCTGCGGATGTGGATGCCGCGGCAACTGCGGCGAGCGGCGCGTTCGAAAATGGGCCGGTCCAAGACCACCGCGCAGGATCGCGGTCGCGTCCTGTTTCGCCTGGCGGAAAAGCTGCGCGCCCAGGCCGCGCCACTCGCGGAGCTCGAGACGCGCAACTGCGGGAAGCCCATCGTTGAATCCGAGTACGACATCGCCGACGCGGCTTCCTGCTTCGAGTACTACGGCGGACTGGCGTCGAAAGTGATGGGGCAGGTGAACCCGGTCCCCGCCAACGCGCTGAGCCTTTCGATGCGCGAGCCGGTCGGCGTGGCCGCGCAAATCATCCCCTGGAATTACCCGCTGCTGATGGCGGCATGGAAGCTCGCGCCTGCGCTGGCCGCGGGATGCTGCTGCGTTCTGAAACCCGCGGAGCAAACGCCGCTCACAGCGCTCGATTTCGCCCGCTGGTTCGAAGAAGCAGGTCTTCCCCCCGGCACCGTCAACGTAGTGACCGGGTTCGGAGAGACCGCGGGCGCGCCCCTCGCCGTCCATCCGCAAGTGAGCAAAGTCGCGTTTACCGGCAGCGTCGAGGTGGGAAAGATGATCGCGCGTGCCGCGGCTGATTCGCTGAAGCGCGTGACGCTCGAGCTGGGCGGAAAATCGCCGAATATATTCTTTGCCGACGCCGATTTTGAAGCGGCCATTGATGGCGCGCTCTTCGGCGTCTTTATCAATCAGGGCGAGGTCTGCTCCGCGGGCAGCCGGATCCTGGTGGAGCGCAAGATTTACATCAAATTTACCGAGGCCATGTCCGCCAAAGCGAAGACGATCCGGCTGGGATCGCCGCTCGAACGCGAGACGAAAATGGGACCGCTGGTGAGCAAAGAGCAATACGAGCGCGTCACCTCGTATCTCGAGGTGGGCAAGCGCGAAGCGAAGCTGTGCGCCGGCGGAGGCCGGCCCGTGGGTTTGGGAAAGGGCTTTTACGTCGAACCCACCGTGTTCTGCGACGTGGACAATCGCGCGCGCATCGCTCGCGAGGAAATTTTCGGGCCCGTCGCCGCCGTCATTCCCTTTGAAAATGAGGCGGAAGCGATTCGCATCGCCAACGACACCCATTACGGCCTGGCCGCTGCCGTGTGGACGCGGGACATCTTCAAGGCCTTTCGCGTGGTCAAGGCCATGCGCGCAGGAATCGTCTGGGTGAACACGATGCAGCCCACCTATGTCGAGGCGCCCTGGGGCGGCTACAAGCAGTCCGGCTACGGTCGCGAATTGGGGCCTTGGGGCATCGAAGAATATCTAGAGACCAAACAGGTCTTCGTCAATCTCGACGAAGCTCCGATCGGGTGGTACTGATGGGCGCCATTCAACTTCGCACCTCGATACCCGGCCCGGCGTCGAAGGAGCTGTGGCTCCGGCGTCGCCAGGCCGTTCCTGCCGGTGTCTATAGCGCCGCACCCGTCTTCATTGCTCACGCGGAAGGCGCGCTCGTCGAAGACGTGGATGGCAACCGCCTCATCGATTTTGCAGGCGGCATTGGCTGCCTCAACGTGGGCCATCGCGCGCCCCGCGTGCTCGCCGCCCTGCGCGCGCAGTTGGACCGCTATCTCCACGCCTGCTTCAGCGTGACTCCGTATGAGCCTTACATCTCGCTGGCCGAGAAGATGAATGCCGCCGCTCCCGGAGCGTTTCCGAAGAAGACCTTTTTCCTGAACAGCGGCGCTGAGGCCGTCGAGAACGCCGTAAAAATCGCGCGGTGCTACACAGGACGCCCTGCCATCGTGTGTTTCGAGGATGCGTTCCACGGCCGCACGCTGCTCACCATGTCGTTGACCAGCAAGACGCATCCCTACAAGGCGGGATTCGGGCCCTTTGCCGGCGAAATCTACCGCCTTCCCTTCGCCTACTGTTATCGGTGCGCCTATTCGAAGACATTTCCGGAATGCGCCGTATACTGCGCCAACGAGCTGAAATCGCTGTTTCAGCGCGGTGTCGCTGCGGAGACGGTGGCCGCAGTGATCGCAGAGCCGGTGCTGGGCGAGGGCGGATTCGTTCCCGGCCCCCGCGACTTCTTCCAGACAGTGCAGCAAATCTGCCGCGAGCACGGGATCCTGTTCATCGCGGACGAGGTGCAGACCGGAATCGGCCGCACCGGCAAACTGTTTGCTTGCGAGCGGCTCGGGATTGAACCGGATCTTCTGGTCACCGCGAAATCGCTGGGCGGAGGCCTGCCGCTCGCCGCGGTTACGGGCCGCTCGGAGGTCATGGACGCGCCCGGGTTGGGCGGTATTGGCGGCACGTTCGGCGGCAACCCGCTCTCGCTTGCCGCGGCGCACGCCGTATTCGAAATCATGGACGATGAGAAACTCGCGGCGCGCGCCGAGGAGCTGGGCGAGCGCTTCCGCGCGCGCGCCAGCTACTGGAAATCGCGCTGGCCGGAAATCGGAGACGTTCGCGGCCTGGGCGCCATGCAAGCCATGGAGTTCGTCCGCGACCCGGTGAGCCGTCAGCCGGCCAAAGAGCTCGCGGAGGACGTGGTCCGTCGCTGCCACGACCGCGGTCTGATCATTTTGAACGCGGGAACGTTTGGAAACGTCATCCGCCTGCTCGTGCCCCTGAATATTCCTCGGCCCCAATTCGAAGAGGGACTCGAGGTGCTCGAATCCGCCCTCGTCGGCGCCTGCCACAAACAGCCGGAAACCACTCCGGCAGTCTGAGGGCCGCGCGGCCGGGTGTACACTGAACTCCAGGCAAACCCATGGCCACGCAAACCACCACCCCAACGACCGTTTACGATTGTCCGATTTGCATCGGCGGCCAGTGGCGCGCCTCCAAGGGCCGCCGCGAAACTCTGTTGAATCCGGCAACGGCCGAGCCCATCACCACGGTGCCGTACTGCACGCCCGAGGAAGTTCGTGCGGCCGTGGACGCGGCGCACACGGCATTCGAGGCCTGGCGGCAGGTGCCCGTCGTTGACCGCTCGCACATCTTTTTCCGTTACCGCGAATTGCTGCTCGCGCATTCCGAAGAAATCGCGCGGCTAACCACGCTCGAGCACGGGAAAACGCTCGAAGAATCTCGCGCCTCGCTCGGCCGCGGAATCGAAGCGGTGGAATTCGCCACCAGCGTGCCCACCCTGCTCATGGGCGACACCGTCGGCGATATTTCCCGCGGCGTGGATACGGTCACCGTTCGCCAGCCCATCGGCGTGTGCGTCGGCATTCCTCCCTTCAATTTTCCTTCCATGGTGCCCATGTGGATGTACCCGCTGGCCATCGCCTGCGGAAACTCGTTTGTGCTGAAGCCCTCCGAACGTGTGCCGCGCACGGCCACTCGATGCATCGAGCTTCTCTACGAGGCCGGCCTGCCGCCGGGCGTGTGCAGCGTCGTTCACGGCGCGAAGGAAGTGGTGGATGCGCTGCTCGCCGATCCGCGCGTCAAGGCGGTTTCGTTCGCCGGCTCCAGCCCCGTCGCCCGCCACATCTACGAGACCGCAGGACGCAACGGAAAACGCGTTCAGGCCATGGGCGGCGCAAAGAATCATCTCGTCGTGATGCCGGGATGCGACCTTGGCGCCGCGGTGAAGGCTATCGTCGGCGCAGCCTACGGCTGCACGGGCCAACGCTGCCTCGCTACCAGCGTCGTCGTGGCTGTGGGCAGCGTTGCCGATCCGCTAATCGAGGAATTGAAGAAGGCCGCGGGCCAGGTTTCTGTGGGTTCCGGTGCCAACCCGAAAACGGGGATGGGCCCGGTCGTGAACGCCGCGGCAAAGGATCGCATCGAGCGCTACATCGCCGATGGCGAGAAGGAGGGCGCGCGACTGGTGGCCGATGGACGCAACGCGCGTCCCCATGACGGCACCCAGGGCTATTACATCGGGCCGACCATTTTCGATCACGTCCGGCCGGAGATGCGCATCGCGCGCGAGG
>DASPSB010000134.1:0-3471 GCA_035624135.1 Candidatus Acidiferrales bacterium
CTGGTGACGGCGCTGGAACTGCTGGGCATTGAGGCGCCGGAGCGGATGTAGGTCCCGGCGAGGGAACTCCCTGAAAAAGTTCTTGACAAAGTCTCGGCGCTCATATATATGAGTCCCATATATGGATGACCCAGTCGCAAACGCATTGAAGAAGGGCAGCCTAGACATGCTGGTGCTGGCGCTGCTCGAAGAGGGGCCGCGGCACGGCTACGAAATCGGCAAACTGATCGAAGAGCGGTCGGGACGCGCGCTGCGATTCCATGTGGCGTCGCTCTACCCCGCGCTGTATGCGCTGGAACGGAAGGGACTGGTGGCGGGGAGCTGGGCCACGGCGTCGAGCGGGCGGCGGCGGCGCTGCTACCGGCTAACGCGTTCGGGGCGGAAGACGCTGGCGGAGCAGCGGGCGCGCTGGCGAGAGTTCAGTGAAGCGATCGATACCATTGCGAAGGTGAGCTATGCGTGATTTCACCGGGATCGTGCGCCGAAATCTGGGCCGGCTTCCGCTCGCTCCGGAGCGAGAGGAGGAGATCGTCACCGAACTGGCGCAGCAACTGGAAGATGCGTACCGGGAGGCGATGACGCGAGGATTGCCCGAAGCGCGGGCGGAGGCAGAAGCCATGACGCAACTCGGGGATTGGGAAAAACTGCGGCGATCGATTGTGACCTCGGAAAAGGGGTCGAAGGTTTTGTGGCCGCATCCGTGGGCCGTCCCGCGGGCGGTTTCGTGGCTGGCGCTGGCGATCGTGGCGATGCTGTGTCTCGTGCCGGGATTCCGCGAGGCGCTACGGCAAGCTCCGTCAGCATGGTTTGCCGAGAGGGTGGGCGTGACGGAGAGTACGCTGCGCGAGCTTGCAGAGCGCGGGCAGAGGCAGCACGACGCGCGGCTGGTGGCATTTGCTGCGCTACACACGGAAGATCAGGCTGAGGCCGACCGACTGGCGGAGCAGGCCGCGGCCATGGACCCGTCGTACACGTGGGTGGGTTCGCGGCTGCTGTGGTTTCGGGCAGCGCCCGACGACAGCGTGAAGTGGGCGAAGCGATTGATCGCGTGGGACCCGGACAATGCCGTGCCGAGAATCTTCGCGGCGCAGCCGCTTTTCCTGACGGCGGTGGCCGAAGGGAGCCCGGTGCCCAAATCGATGGATCCGCAATTGGCGCGGTTGGCAGAGAAAACCGATTGGGGCCGTCAGATGCAGGCGGCATTCGATGCACCGCGCTTCGACACCTACGAGGCGCAGCGATTCGAGCTGGACCGAAGCGTGCTGCGCGAGCTGGAAGGGGAGAATTCAAAATCGCTCGTGGCGTATGCGTCGATCTTCGCCGGCTATCCCGATCTGCTTCAGGCGCTGCATTACGGGTCGTTGGTGACGGAATCGCTCGGGCCGGAGGCGGAGCGCGCGGGGAATAACGACGAAGCGGCGCGAATGTACTGGAGCGTGGCGCGATTCGGCCAGCGCCTGGAAGAAAGCTCGCCGTTTGTATGGAACCACATGGGTGCGAGAAGGCTCGAGGCGACGGCATATGCGCGGCTGGCGGCGTTGGCGGAGCGGAAAGGCAATACGCAGGAAGCGGCAGCCGTCGCGCTCTTGCAGGAACGGGTGGAGAGACTCAACCGGGAATCCGATGAGCAGAGGCAGAAAGCGCGCGCGAGCCGGTGGGACTCGAATGAGCGCGCCGCGGTGGTTGCGTGCGTGGCAGCGTGGCTGGTGATGCTGTCGTTGATTGGTTGCGGATTCTGGGCCGGACTGGTGGCGTTTCGCCGGAATGAGAGCGCGCTGGGCGGTTGGCCGGGAGCGCTGGCGATGGCATCGAGCTACGCACCGGGGCTGCTTCTGGGCGCTTGCGCGGTTCTGTATTCGGTGATGGAGCCGTTCCTGCGTTCGCCATTCGATTTTGCCACGCGAGCAACTCTGTTCGAGGAGATCGTGCCCTTCTGGTACGCATACTGGCGCGGGTGGGATACGTTTGGCTTCTGGCGCATGCACTACATCGTTCAGCATATGCTGTGGCCGGTGGCAGCGTCGGTGATCGTGCTGATCGCGGGGATGACGGCGCTGCGCTGGGTCGGCCGGACGCGCACACAGAAGGTGCAGGTGGAGTAGGGCAGAGACGGAATCCGAGGGCGGCCGATCGCGTGAAAAAGGGGGAAGGAGATGAAAATGAACAGAATCGCCTGGGTTTTGATTCCTGCTGTGGCTTTGGCATGGGCCGCGTCCGCAAGTGCCCAGAAGCCTGAGAAGCCGGATCCGGAAACGGCGATCGGTTGCATGCGTTCAATCAACACCGCCGAAGTCACTTACGACATGACCTACCACAAGGGCTACAGCCCGACACTGGCGGCGTTGAGGGTTTCGGGCAAGGGGGAGCGGCCGACTGCAGCGGCTGCGGGCCTTTTGAACGACGCCTTGAGCAGCGGAAGAATGGCCGGCTACGTTTTTGTCTACAAGAGCGGGGCGCCGGACAAGGACGGACGCATCAACACCTACACCGTGGTGGCGCGGCCGGAAAAATGGCAAAAGGGGTTGCTCAGCATTTTTACGGATCAGACCGGCAAAATCCGCGGGACGCGCGGGAATCGGGAGCCAACCGCGCAGGACGAGCTGCTGTAACGGATTTAGGTGGCGAATTGCCTGCGCGGTTCCTCGAGCCACATTAGGGCGGGGGCGGATTGGCGTCGGGCATTTCCACGAGCGCGGGGCGGCCGCCGGGACCGAGAGTCAGAGTTGGACCGAAGCGGCCGAGATACTCTCGGCGCCACCACAGGCCCGTGCGGCGCCTAGTCTCCACGTCCGTGAACCAATACTCGTAGATCACTGCCCGAATGAATTTCGGCGCGCGTCCCGGGAACGGATTTCCGGCGAACAATTCAAGCACGGGCGGGCTGGCTTGCAGGAGGCGAATCTCCGCACTGGCCACCCAGGGCGATTCGTTGATTGTGCCCAGCATGGCGAACCACAAATTCCATTCGAAACGCGGGTGATAGGGGGCATAGACGAGCGGAGCCTGCTCGAGTTGCTGCGGCTTGAAGCGGAAGGGATAGGGAATCCAGCGCTGGTCGTCGTCGGAGCCCTGGAATTCGATCTCGTAGCGCGCCCAAGTCATGCGAGCGAACAAACCATATCGGTTGGCGATGGAAAGCGTCTGAATCAGGCGCACCGGCCCTGCGGGCAATTCGAGGATGGGCACATGCAGGACCGTGGATAGTGGGGCGAGAAACCAGAAAACGGTGCCGTAGAAGAGCCAAGTGAGACAGAGGGCAGGAAGAGCCAGCCGGGAGAGGCGCGAGGCAGAGCGGAGGCCGGGCCAACGCGCCTCGGTCGCTGAGCCAATCGATGCGGCTTCCGCGGCTTGGGCCAGTTCCGCCTGACGGCGATGGCGAGCGTGGGGCCAGATGCGGGTCAAAAACTCGTCGTCGAGCAGCAGGACGCCGAGCCAGAGTACAAGGTAATTGAGAAAGCAGTAGTTGGCCGT
>DASPSB010000150.1:0-4324 GCA_035624135.1 Candidatus Acidiferrales bacterium
CAATTTCCGATCCGTATCTGTTGAAACTGCGAGACTTTAAGTAGCTGTAGAATGTGCAGATGCAAGGCAGTTTTGTATCTGCACATTCGAAAGGACTTAGAAAATCGCGATGGCATGAGGTCGTGTAAGTGCACATTCTAAGGCACTTAGCTGCAAGTCGCTGCTGGGTCTCTCGGATCGGCATAACGAGAATCATCGAAATTAAACCTTTAACATGATATCACAGCTCAGTGACTATTGTCAAGCAGTAAATCATATGAAAAATCGTAGAGCCGGGCTCAAAAAGTGACGGTTGAGGAGCCGGGCGCGCCGGGGACGCTTGGAGCGAAAGCGGAGTGAAGGGATCAGGACCGGATGGGGGTTTGCTGCAGCGTAGGTTCAGGGGAACAAACCGCACCCTTCCGAGGACGGAAGGGTTGCGGCACCCACTCTTGGGCTTCGCCACCCGCCCGTCCAGTCATTGATCGAGCCACCCGCCGCCCCAAAAGGAGGCGGGCGGCAGGCGGCCACCCACTGACTGGCTGAGCCAACCACCGGTAGAGAATGCATCGCGCAGTCCATGCTGCCGAATTGGACTGCTGCGCCCTCCGAATACGGCGCGTCGCGCCTTTTTGCCGCCCGCTGGTCACGCTAGAATTCCTCGTTGCTCCGAGAGCGAGGTGTCCCATGTCTGACCTGAGCTATCCGATTGGAAAGTTCGAATGGCGGGGCGCTGTGACGCCAGCCGAACGCGAGAGGTTGATCGCCCAGATCGACGCGATGCCGCGTCTATTCCGCGCGGCCGTTGCGGGGCTTACTCCGCGGCAGCTCGACACGCCGTATCGTCCGGGCGGCTGGACGGTTCGCCAGCTCATCCACCACGTTCCCGACAGCCATATGAACGCCTACATCCGCTCGAAGCTCGGCCTTACGGAAAATCAGCCCACCATCAAGCCCTACGAGCAGCAGCTCTGGGCCGAACTCGCCGACTCCAGACACACGCGCGTCGAAACCTCGCTGATTCTGCTCGATGCGCTCCACGAGCGCTGGGTCGCGCTCTTCCGTTCGCTCGAGCCGGAAGATTTCGCACGTGTGGTGATTCATCCCGAGCATGCCGCCCCGCTTTCGCTCGACTGGATCCTTGCGCAGTACGCCTGGCATGGTGCGCACCACACCGCGCATGTGACCGCGCTGCGCGAGCGGATGGGCTGGAAGGCGAAAGCTCGCAAGCCAAAAGGGAAGAGCCGCAAGTCGAAACCGCAAGCACGGAAATCACGAAGGAAATAGGGCGTTGTCCGCTGCCGAACTCGATTCGCTCGGCCCCGCGTCCGCGCCCGCCATTGTTCTGCTACATGGTTCCTCGGAGTCGCGCTTGCAGTGGCAACCACAAGCGCAGGCACTTTCGGATACGTTTCATGTGATCGCCGCTGACCTGCCGGCGCACGGCGCTCTGGCCGGCATGCCCTTCCGTCTGGACGAAGTTGTCGCCTGGCTTTCGGACCTGGTGAATCAGCAGGCGCGCGGCCGCGCCATCGTGGCCGGAATTTCGCTCGGCGGCTATGTGACGATGGAATTCGCGGCGCGCCATCCGGAACAAGTGGCCGGCGCCATCCTTTTGAGCTGTACGGCGGAGCCCACCGGACCGGGCGCCGCTCTGTTTCTCGTTGCCACGTGGTTCATGTCGCTCGCCCCGCTTGCGGTGCTGAGAGCGATGAAGCGCCTCATCGGCAGGTTTCTTTATGCCCCCGAGATGACCCATCTTCTCGAGGGCTTCCACTTCCGCGGCGGGGCGCAGGGCATTCGCGCGGTGCTGTGGCGCAGCTATATAAAGAAGATCCGCGCTTATGCCGGTCCCATCCTCTTTATCAATGGCCAACGCGACTATCCCTTTCGCTCGAGCGAACGCCGATTCCTCGCTGCCGCCCGCCAGGGACGCCTGGAAGTGATTCCACATGCGTATCACGTGTGCAATCTCGACGATCCGGAGCGCGTTACTACGCTCATACGCCAATTCGCTCAATCACTCGGTCCCACACGCTCGTAATTCGCTTTCTTTGAACTGGCAGCTGTCCTATCTTGCGCTGGGGTCTTTCCCGGGCGGCACCTCAGCGGCTAAAGCCGCTCGTGTTCCTGGGCACGTTCGGCACGGCTGAAGCCGTGCCCTGACGGCTCACTTCAAATCAGGACAGCACCCTGGGCGGCGGACGGTTGGCTGTCGACTGCGGACACCCTGCGCGGTACACTCCGGCAGATGGCCCAACACTCCAAGCCTCTCGTCGGCATCCTCATGGGCTCGAAATCCGATTGGGAAGTCATGGAGCACGCCTCGAAAACGCTCGACGAACTCGGGATTGCCCACGACGTGCGCATACTTTCCGCGCATCGCACGCCCGACCAGACGCTCGACTACGCCGCCTCCGCGGCGCAGCGCGGCCTGGAAGTGATCATTGCGGCGGCCGGGGGCGCCGCGCATCTTGCCGGCGTCATCGCGGCGAAAACGGCGCTGCCCGTCCTAGGTGTTCCCATGGAATCGAAATCGCTCAAGGGCCTAGACTCGCTTCTGTCCATGGTCCAGATGCCCGCCGGAATTCCCGTCGCTACGCTCGCCATCGGCAAATCCGGCGCAATCAATGCCGCACTCTTCGCTGCGGCCATCCTGGCCATCAAACATCCCGAAGTCGCCGCCGCCCTGGCGAAGTTCCGCGAAGCCCAGAGCAAGGCCGTGCTCGAGCAGGGCGATCCGCGCGAATCGGCGAAGAAGAATTAAGGGCAGCCCGAAGGCCTGCCCGTACCGGACGCGCGCGTTGCCGTGCGATTTTGCCCAGTGCTACGATTGACCCTCCCATGACCCGCTCAAATCACACCGCTATTCGCATCGGCGTCCCGTATCGCACCCTCGCGGAGGAGCAGGCGGGCACGGCCAAAAGCAAGAAAAACGAGTTCTACTACCGCGCCATCCGCGAAGCCGGCGGCGAGCCCGTTCCCATTTCTCTCGCTCAGGACGCTGCCTCCGTCCGCCGAATCGCCGAAGGGCTCGACGGTTTTGCCCTGACGGGCAGCCCCGCGGATGTGGATCCTGCCCACTACAACGCGGCGCGGGACCCGGAGACCGCAGACCCAGATCCGGCGCGCGAGCGCACCGACCGGACTCTCATCGAACATGCTATTTCCGCCGGGAAGCCGGTGCTGGCCATTTGCTACGGCCATCAGCTCCTGAACGTGTATTTTGGCGGCACGCTGATCCAGGACATACCCAGCGAATTGCCGCAGCCTCTGCAGCACGCGAAATACGAGGGCGAGACGCGCGACCCGGAACATCCTGTGCGACTCGAGGCCGGCACTCGAGTGGCTGCCCTGGCCGGCGCCACCGAGGCGCGCGTGAATAGCTCACATCATCAGTCGATTCGCACGCCCGGCCGGAATCTGCGCGTCACCGCGCATGCCCCCGACGGAGTGATCGAAGCCGTGGAATGGACCGGCGACTCCAACTGGATCGTCGGCGTTCAATGGCATCCGGAGCGCATGGAAGGCGATCCGTTCGCTGCCGCGATCTTCAGTCAGCTCGTCGCCGCGGCCCGTCACGCAGAGGTGAAGCCGTGACGCCGGATTTCGTTTTTCGGATTTCATTTTTCGAATTTTGCTACTGGGGGTATCGATGATTTCTCTGGCCGGCAAGGCTGCGCTCATCACCGGCGGATCGCGCGGGATCGGCGCGGCGTGCGTCCGATTGTTCGCTCGCGCGGGCGCCGACATCGTGTTCAGTTACCACCGCGACGCGGAATCCGCCGAGCGCGTGGCCCAGGAGTCGCGCCGCCACGGCACCCGCGTCGAATTTTTCAAGGCCGATCTCTCCAAAATGCCGCCCGCCCAAAAGCTCGTCGAATTCGCCCACGAGCGCCTCGGCCGACTGGACATCTTGGTCGCCAACGCGGGCATCTGGAATGTAGAGGACCTCCCGATCGAAAAAATGACGGAGCGCGATTGGGACCGCATGATGGACGTGAATTTGAAAAGCGTGTACAGCGTGATCCACTTCAGCGTGCCATACATGATCCGCCAGCATTCCGGTCGCATTGTGGCCATCAGCTCGACCGCCGGCCAGCGCGGCGAAGCGTTTCACTCCCACTATGGGGCCACGAAGGGCGCCATCATCAGCCTGGTCAAAGGCCTTGCCACCGAGCTAGG
Source organism: Candidatus Acidiferrales bacterium (assembly GCA_035624135.1). Lineage (GTDB taxonomy): Bacteria > Acidobacteriota > Terriglobia > Acidiferrales > UBA7541 > JOPF136. Next base: position 4,165 of record DASPSB010000150.1, read on the forward strand.
CCCGCATAACATCCTGATTAATTCCGTCGCTCCCGGCTGGGTCGATACGGACATGTCCAAGCCCGTGTTCAAAGACAAGAAAGCCTTCAAGCAAATCTGCGAGAAGCAGCCGCTCGGGCGCGTGGCCACTGCCGAAGAGTGCGCCGGCCCCGTCCTCTTC
>DASPSB010000168.1:0-7448 GCA_035624135.1 Candidatus Acidiferrales bacterium
CAGTGTCGGCCGGTTCGCTTGTGCCGCTTCCAAAATACCCCTCGCCTTGGCCCGATGCGGATACAGGATCGTCGTGGCGCCCACATGAAACGGGAACATGAGCCCGTTGCCCAGTCCGTAAGCGTGAAACAGTTTGGACGAAGAGAACGTCACATCGTCCGCCCCAATGTCCAACACACCGCGCCCGTACAGTTCACAGCAATAAACCCAGTCGTGGTGCGCATGCACGGCCGCCTTCGGTCGCCCGGTGCTCCCCGACGTCCAGAGCCAGAACGCGGGGTCGTCATGGTTGGTAGCTGCCGCCTCCAATTCCGGCGACCCCTCTTTCAGGAACTTCTCCCAGTGGAGGTGCCCGTTCACCTCTTCTCCACATACGATCACGTTTCTGCAGTAGCGCTGCCCCTCCAGGGCTGGCGCGAATTCGCTGAGAACGCTCGATTGCACGATCGCAATTCTGGCCTGGCTCTCTTCGAGAAAGTAGGCGTAATCGCTGGCCCGCAACGCGGTGTTCGTCGGCACCGCTACGGCCCCAATCTTCATCACCCCGAAATACGCGGCCGCCAACTCTGGTGAGTCCGGGAGAACGAGCAGAACTCGCTCTTCCTCTTGGAGCCCGAGCGTGAGCAGTGCATTTCCCACTCGGTTGATCTGCTCGGCGACTTCGCCATAGGTCACCCCCCGGTCGCCGCACACGATAGCGGTCTTGCCGCCGCGACCCTCCCGGATGTTGCGGTCCACGAAGTGGTCAACCAAATTGTATCGGCCCGGATTCTCGAGCCCGGCGAATGGGTCCATCAGGTGTTGCCCTGTGTTCTTCTTCACCACATCTTCCTACAACTCCGACGGCACGAATCACACTCTCTTATACCCCGCGGGGCGGTGGCCCGCCGGGTGCGGCGATATTCCGCAGTGAAAGCAAATGTATGACGTTCCGCCTCTAGGGGGTCGGAGCTTGAGCTCCGACATCCGAGGCCGTCGAAAAACGGGGGCTTTAGCCCCTGAAGCCTGCCCGCCGGTCCTCATGGCGGGCGCAGTCGAAGGGCCCCTTCCTTCGTAGCGCCGGCGTCCCGCTTGTCCTGAGCGAAGTCGAAGGGCGCCGGCCTGTTCTGAACCACGTCGAAGGACCACTTGCCACTAGCCACCAGCCACTAGCCACTGTCCTTTACCCGGCGGGAGGTGTTTTCTTCTGCCTCGCCATTTCCTCGGCCATAAAGAGCAGGAAGCTTTTGTCCCTGTCCTCGATTCGGCCCAGCAGGCGCTGCAATTGCCGTAGGATGCGCGCTTCCTTCCTTGCCGATCCATGCAGTATCTCGCCTCTAAGCCTTCTTTTGGGAGGGGGCGGGGATTCCGGCGGCTCCTCGCCTTCGTAGAAAAGCTGATACAGAGGCACTTCCAGGGCCCGCGCGAACTTCTCTATCGTATCCAGCGCTGGAATGGTATGGCCGTTCTCTACGCGCGACACGTAGCAGCGGAACAGGCCCGTCCGCTTCTCGATGTCGCCCTGGGATAGCTTCTTCTCCTCACGCAGGGCCCTCAGCCGGTCTCCAATATGCACGTTCCCCCTCCTCGACGCGCTCTCTGAATCCCCTGACTATAAATCGAAAATGCGCGCCCAGCCAGCGACGCGATCCTCCGCAGTAAAAGCAAATGTGTGACGTTCCGCCCCTAGGGGGTCGGAGCCTGTCCGCCCGCCTTGTGTAGCGCCGGTCTGCCGCCTGCCTGCGCAGATTCTCCCCCCGCGCTGCTCCCCGGGCGGGTGGCTCAGGCAATGAGTGGGTGCCGCAGCCCTTCCGTCCTCGGAAGGGTGCGGCCTTTTCTTTTCCTGGGCTCACCCCGGCCCGTTGTCACCTGCCGCTACGACTCGCGAGTTGCCGCCGTCGTCGCTCCCGTTTACCTGACGAAGGAAGGGCTTGCCCTGACGATGGAAGGGTTTACCCGGACGAAGGAAGGGCCTTCGGCGCTCGCCCCGCATCGAGCTTGAACTGCCGCATTTTGTAGAGCAGCGCCTTGTAACTGATCCCCAGCAGCCGCGCCGCTTCCTTCCGGCTCCAATTCGTTTTTTCGAGTGCGTCGGCGATGGCTTCCATTTCCGCCTCCGCCTTCAGACTGCGCACCAGCGCCTTCAGACCCTGCTCTTTGGGCGCCGCGGGCTCCTGCCCGGGCGCGTTGTGCTGCCGGTGCGCCGCAATCTCCAGCAATTCGCGGAAGCTCGATTCATCGTCTTCCATGATCACGTACCGCTTCACGAAATTTTCCAGCTCGCGCAAATTTCCCGGCCACGAATAGCGCATGGCCGCCTCCATCAGATGGGAGGAGGGAGTCCGCGGCTGCTTCTGGAATTTTTCGCTGTATTTGTCCAAGAAGTGCCGGAACAGCAGCGGAATTTCCGGCGTGCGTTCCCGCAGCGGCGGCACGTGGATCGAGAACACGTTCAGCCGGTAATAGAGGTCCTCGCGGAACCGTCCCGACTGGATCGCTTCGCGCACGTTCACGTTCGTAGCCGCCAAAACCCGCACGTCCACATGCACCAGCGCCCGCCCGCCCAGCCGCGAATACTGCTGGTCTTGCAGCACGTGCAGCAGTTTGGCCTGGAGCTGCGGACTCATCTCCGCAATTTCGTCCAGAAAGATTGTCCCTCGGTTGGCCAGCTCGAATTTCCCCGGCTTCGACCGCACCGCGCCCGTAAAGGCGCCCTGCTCGTACCCGAACAGCTCTGATTCCAGCAGCTCGCTCGGCAGCGCCGCGCAGTTCACTTTAAGAAACGGCTGCGCCGCACGCGCCGAGCGCAGGTGCACCATCCGCGCCACCACTTCCTTGCCGACCCCGCTCTCGCCGTAGATGAATATCGGCACGTCCACCGGCGCGATCTGCAGCACCTGCTGCCGGATCTTCACCATCTGCGGGCTCGCCGCCAGGAAGGTCAGATCCTCCGTCAGATTTTCCACATATTCCCGCAGCGCCGAGTTTTCGGCCCGCAGTTCGCGCTTCTTGCGGCACTTCAGGATGGCCGCATCAAGCTCCGACTTCTCAAACGGCTTCGTCAGATAATCCTGCGCGCCGATGTGGATGGCCTCCACCACCGTCGCCACCTCGTTCGAGCACGAAAGCATCACCACGTTCAGGTTGGGGTCCACCTGCATGAGCTGCTTCAGCGTCTCCAGCCCGTCCATTTCCGGCATCAGCACGTCCAGAATGATCAGGTCAGGACGCGCCCCGCGGCCGATCAGATCCAGCGCGCTTTTTCCCGAGCTGACCGTGTCCACGTCGTAGCCTTCGACTTCGAGCAGCGTTTGTAGGTATTTCCGGATGCTGGGCTCGTCGTCCACCACCAGGATCCGCTCTCGCGTTTCGGTTGCTGTCGTCATTCGCTCATCCTCGCTCGCACGCCCGCGCTATTCCAGATTCGTGGGCAGCAAAAATTTCACCGTGCACCCTCTTCCGAGTTCGCTCTCCACCCAGATCTTTCCCCGGTGCGCCTGGACCAATCTCTTGCTGATTGCCAGCCCCAGCCCCATTCCGGCCGAGGAGCGGTCCACGCGCACAAAATCCTCGAAGATTTCCTGATGATGCTCCGGCGCGATCCCCGGCCCGGAATCCGACACCGATACGAGCACGCTGTTCGTGGCGTCCTCCGGGCCGCGCCGGCGCTCTACATTGGGCGAGACGCTGGCCGCGCGCCGCTCCCAGAAATGCGGCTCCGCCACGAGCGTGACATGCCCGCCCGCGGGCGTGTGCTTCAGCGCGTTATCCAGCAGATTCGCTACCGTCTGCTGCACTTTCTGATAGTCGAATCGGAACGGCCGCAGCCGGCTCGAGAGTTGCGTGTCCAACCGCACCTGATTGCGGACAAACGCGTCGCTCCACAACGACGCCAGCTCCCTGAGGCACTCGCGCGCATCGTTCTCCCGTAAATGTAGCACCAGCTTGCCGCTCTCCAGCGCCGAATAGTTGAGGAACATGGAAACCAGGCGAATCAGGCGATCGCAGCTCTCTTTGGATTCGCTGAGGATTTCCTTCTGCTTGTCACCCAGTTTTCCGAGCGACCCGGAAAGCAGCAGATCGTAGTAGCCCTTCATCACCGCCAGCGGCGTTTTCAACTCGTGCGCTGCCGATGCTAGAAATACGGTCTTTTGCCGGTTGACTTCCTGAAGCCGCAGGTAGGCGGCCAGGAGATTGCGGTAGGTGACTTCACGCTCCTGCAGCAAATCTCCGAGCGTCTGCTCCATCGTCGCGGTGTCGCTCGCAGCGTTCTCCGGCCTCCCCTCCAGCGTCACCGCCAGCCAGCCCACTTCGGCAATCCAGTGAATGCGCGCGCGCGCGGGTTTTCCATTCGCGTCTTCGAGCGGCAAATTGACCTCGCGCTCGCCACCGCGCATCTGTTCGAGCACCGCACTGGGAGACACGCGGAAAACTTCCGTGAACAGGTTGGTTCCTTTCCTCGCGTTCAGGCCACGCGCCTTCAAGAATCGTTCTGCCTGCGCGTTCTTGGCGCGCACGCGGCCAGACTCATCGGCCAACAGCAACGGCTGTTCGAGACAGTTCAGAATGGTGCACACGATCGGGAGGGGTAGCGAAATCTGGGCGGTCTGGTCGAGTGTGGGCGTTCGTTCCACGGCTCAGTCCTGCATTAGCACACTACTCCCGAGGGCCTCGCATTGTTTATCCATGCTGTCAACGCTCCGGATAGCGGTCAATAGGAAAGGAGTCCTAGCTTGCACATAAAGGGAAAAACTCGGCCGATCTAGGGGAAGCGCCTTTCCCTGCCCTGCCTCAGTACGAGAGATATCGCATCTAAGACATTGATTATGAACAGGTTGACACGCAGGTTGCAGCTTCTTAATCCCCCTCGGTAGTTGCCCCTAAATTGCCCAGCGGTAGTACTGTGGGTACTATTCCTGAGCAGTAGGCCGGGGTACCATTTTCGCGAAGGAACCGAAGCCCATAGACCGCAGGCGATCCCAGCGCCTTCCTCTGCAGGCCCCGATCTTTGTCCGCGGTCTGGATAATTATGGCGATGAGTTTCTGGATCTCACCAAGACGCTGAATATCAGTGCAGTTGGCGCATGTTTGGCGAGCCCACGACTACTGCGCCCGAACCAGCTGCTATCTCTGCGCATCCCTGCTCCCTCTCCCCCCTCATCGGGGTTAGTTCCCGAGGCCTCGCCGGCTATCAGTCCACGTGTGCTACGGGAGCATGCTGTCGGCGAGATCCACTTTGTCGCCGTGGAGTTCGTGAAGCCGCTGGTCCGAAGGGAAAATGTCTTCCACGCAGGCGAGAATTCTTCCGGAGGGAAAGAAAGTTCACATTCTGGTGGAATCGGTTTTCCACTACTAAACAGCGGAATCGATTGAGCATACATTGACAGTCGATGTGCGATTCTCTAGGATGCGCTTGCAGCGATACTTTGGGCCGCCCGAGGGTTGGAACGCCACGTGCTTTTACTTGCGTAGAGGCCCCTTCGGCCGGAACACGGACATCTTAGGTGAGTGGAACCGCTCCTATTCCAAACAACGCGGACAATCCGCGCCTGCAGCTCTCCGCTGAGGACGCTTTCCTCGATCTACTGATCGAAACATTGCAGAACCTGGAGCGGCCCGTCCGCGCGCAATTTCTGCAGAAATTCTTGAAGGCTCTCGCGCAGGTGGAGCTGAGCGAAACGACCAGCCTGGAATTCTGGGACCAGATTTTGACGCGCCGTCGCGAACTTTCCGAGACGCTTTCCAAGCCTGTCTCGCTGCAAGCTGCGCTCGTGGATGTGCTGGCGTCGTCGAATTTCCTGCGTATGCCGATCCTCATGGAATATGAGGATCTCAAGAAACTCCAAATCAACGCGGCGACCGATGCGCTCACCGGGCTGTACAACCGCAGGCTGTTTGAGGAGTATTTCGCGAAAGAGTTGGTCCGGGCGAAGCGCCACAACCAGCACGTCGCGCTGATCATCATGGACCTGCACTGCTTCAAAGCGGTGAACGACCGGCATGGGCATCTGCAGGGAGATCACGTGCTGCAACTGGCGGCCAGCACACTGCGCAAGACGCTGCGCACGTCGGATTACGCGTTCCGGATCGGCGGCGATGAATTCGCGCTCCTTCTGACGCATTCCGATCCCAACCAGGCGGCCACACTGGGCCGGCGCGTGCGCGCAAATTACGGGGCGGCGATCGCTCCTTTGGCCCTGGATCTCCCGCTGGCGCTGGATTTCGGCGTCGCGGTTTTTCCGAACGATGGAGATACGAAAGACGCCCTGATTCGCCTGGCGGACGAGCGTCTATACGAGTTGAAGAACGCGACGCGCAGCCAGCCGGCCCCATCGCCTGGGCCCACAGCGCGGGTAATTCCCATGGAGCCGCCCTCCGCGCGCGAAAATGCGCCTGCGACCCACACTCCGCCTCCGCCCACGTTCGGCGCTCCGGGCGTTCAACCGACGCCGTTTCCTCCTTCGCCGCGCGGGAGCGAGCGCCGGAAGTGGGAGCGGGTCTCGCTGGTCGGCACGCGGGCGCATGCCGTGATCGGCGAAGCGAATGAGGTCAGCGCGCGCGTGGCCGACATGAGTTACGGCGGAGTTGCGCTGCTCGTGGACCATGCGGACAAATTGCCGAACGTGTTTCCCGCGGTTTTGCATGTTCCGATACTTCCGCCGGTAAAAGTGAGCTTGCGGAAGTCGTACGTGGAGTCCGTCGAAGGGCAGAAGTTCCGCGTCGGCTGCGCTTTTCTTCCCTAAAAACTTCGCGCGAATAAGGAACCGCACCCTTTGCAAACAGCGCAAAGTATGCGCCACGCACCGGGTGGCTAGGCCATCCGGCGTTTTGCCGGCTCATTTGTGTTCATGCGGGACAACTGTCCCCGATTCATTCAGCACTCTGTAAATTCAAGGAGATGCGCACGCCGTTCACCAACACCGCGCATTGATTGATGGCGTCCTGGCTCGTGATGCGAGCGTCAGCAAACTCGCGCAGGTCCTTGAGGAGACAAACGTATTCAATTGCTTCCGGCGATGCGGTTGACGGCGGCTGAAATTGGGTGAGCACGGTGATATCGAGGGCGGGGAATTCCACTTCCTTTGAGATCCGGCTGAGCAGATCCTTCAACTGGGGCGCGAGGAATAAATCGAAGCTCTGCGCGGCCCGCCTGTAGATCGAGGTATGTTCGAGGTCGAAGCGGGCGGGGTTGCGCAGGGTGAGTTGCAACGCCACACGTTCCTGGAAGAGCACAAAGGAGGGCGGGGCGTAATCGACAAAATGAAATTTCAGGAGCCCCTCTTTCGCAAGCGCATCGAGTTCGGACTGGTATTTGGCCTGGAGGCGGGCGACATCCTGCTGGGTGGCGGCAGGCAGGGCATCCGAGCCGAGAGCCGGACGCGCGGAGGGGGCCGCGAGCTCCGGGCGGGAAGCGGTGGTGCCCGGCAGGACGAGAGCGGGCGCATCGGGGGCCGGGGGCCCAGGCAGCA
>DASPSB010000171.1:0-11564 GCA_035624135.1 Candidatus Acidiferrales bacterium
AGCTTTCACCAGATAGGCAATGCCGGCCAGCAGCACGATCAGGAAAAAGATAATCACGGTGAGAGTTCGCTGCGCGTTGCGAACCGTAGGCTCGCGGAAGGCGCGCACGCCGTTGCTCACCGCTTCGACTCCGGTCATCGCCGTGCAGCCGTTGGAGAAGACCTGGAGCATCATCCACACGCCGGCGGCGGCCACAGTGGGACTGGGCGCCGAGGGCGGAGCGACGACGGCGGCCGGATGCCCGCCCGCGCTCACGGTGCGCACCACGCCAATCAGAACGGTGATCAGCAATGTGCCTAGAAACAGGTGCGTGGGAAGCATAAAGAAAATTCCCGCTTCCTTGAGGCCGCGCAAATTGACGATGGTCAGGATCACCAGAATTCCAAGACAGAGGGCCAGCGTGTGCGGCTGCAATTCCGGCACAGCGGACACGAGCGCGCCGACGCCTGCCGCGATGCCCACGGCAACAACCAGAACGTAATCCAGCATCAGCGCGGCGGCGGCCAGCAGACCCACACGCGGTCCCAGGTTCTCCGACGCCACGGTGTAGGAGCCGCCGCCTCCGGGATACGCGGCGATAGTCTGCCGGTAGGAAAAATAAACGATGGTGAGCAGAACGATGATGCTCACGCTGACCGGGACGATGTAGGCCACACCTGCGGCGCCGAGGGGAATCAGCAGCGTGAGCGCCGCCTCCGGGCCGTAAGCCGCGGAGCTGAGCGCGTCGAGACCGAAAATCGGAATCCCCGCCGAAACGTCAATCTGTTCGGCACGCTCGTCGGAGGTGGCCAGCGGCTTGCCGAGCAGAACGTCGAGAACACTCATGCTCTCCTCCTCAACCGTTCCAAGCGGCATAGAGTAATTCGCGAAGCGGGCAAATGAAACATCAGAAAAGCGAAGCGCTGCCCGCGGCCCGGCGCATTACGCGCGGATTGCGGAAGGATTAAAAATCGGAGAGCGCGTCGGTGGGCAGCGCCACGCGCACGGCATTCAAAACGGCAGCGAGGTCGATAACTTCCTGTGCGATGGCACCGCTAATCGGGGGCAGATAGCCGAACGCCGCCGCGACCATTCCCAGGATGCTCAGTCCCATTCCTCCGACCGCGCTTTCCAGCGCGATCCGGCGCATGCGCCGGCCGATGTGCATCAGTTCGTCGACGCGGCTGAGTGAAGTCTCCAGAACCACGGCATCGGCGGCCTCGGAGGTAACGTCGCTCTTCACGCCGAACGCAACGCCGACGGTGGCGGCCTGCATGGCAGGCGCGTCGTTGATGCCGTCGCCGAGAAAGAGCGTGGGCGAATGGCCGGCGGCCTCGCGCACGATTTCAACTTTTTCTTCCGGGCTCTTTGCGGAGTGGATTTCGCCGATGCCGACCAGTTCCGCCAGATGGCGGACCTCTGCATCGCGGTCGCCCGAAACGATCAGGACGCGGTTGACAGCGTGTCGCGGCTCCAAGTGTCTGATAAATTGGGTGCTTTCTTTTCGCGGGGCATCCGCGAAGCGTAGAAGGCCGGCCCAGCAGCCATCCACCACGACTACGCACTCGAGCCCGGACGTCACGGGCGGCAGGGCCACGCTCGGCGCGGGAATATTCGCGCGGCTGGTGATCCACACGGTGCGCGCACCGGCCGTGCCGCGAAGTCCTTCGCCGGGCCGCTCGCTGATCCGCGAAACAGGCGCGAGCGACAGGTTGGCGTGCTTCGCAGATTCCTGAATCGCACTCGAAAGCGGATGCTTCGAATAGAGCTCGACGCTGGCCGCGAGCCGGAGCACCTCGTCGCGCTCGACCCCAGGAGCGCACAGGACTTCCGAGAGCGCGGGCCGGCCGTAGGTAAGCGTTCCGGTTTTGTCGAAAACTAGCGTGGTGCAGCGGTCCACCTGCTCGAGCATGGCCGGATTGCGGATGATGATGGCGTGCCGGGCAGCCAGCGAAATGGCACCAATCACCGCGACGGGAATGGCAATGAGCAGCGGGCAGGGAGTGGCCACGACGAGAACGGCGAGAAATCTATGGGACTCGCCGCTCCAGGCCCAGGCCAGCGCAGCGAAACCGAGCGCAATGGGCGTGTACCAGGCTCCCAGCGTGTCGCCCAGGCGGCGCATGTGCGGCCGGTGCTGTTCGGTCTCCTCCATCACGCGCATGATGCGTGCGTAGCGGGAATCCACGGCCAGTTTTTCGGCGCGGATGGTGAGCGCTTTTTCCCCGTTGATTGCGCCGGAAATCACTTCGGAGCCGGGAGCTTTGACGATTTCGTACGGTTCGCCCGTCAGATAGGCCTCGTCCATATCGCCCTGGCCGGAGATGACGACGCCGTCCACGGGACACGTTTCGTGCGGAAAAATTTCGAGGATGTCGCCGGGAACGATTTCTTCGAGCTTCACCTCGACGAGGCCCGTGTCCGTCTTGCGGTGCGCGGTCTGGGGCATGCGGCGGGCAAGCGCGTCGAGCACGGAGGAGGCCCGGTGGGTGGCAAAGCCTTCGAGTGCGGCGCCTCCGGAAAGCATCAGAATCACAATCGTGCCTACGAGGTATTCGCCCAGCAGCACGGAAGTGACGATCGAAATTCCCGCGAGATGATCGGAGCCGAACTCGCGCGCAAAGGCTTTGCGCACGAGGGGGACAACCAGCGGAATTCCTCCGGCAGCGAGGACCAGGACGAGCGGCGCCTGCCAGGCGGCACGAAAAACGTGGAAAGCAAAGCGCAGAATCAGATGCAGCACAATCCCGGCAATGGCAAGCCCGGCGATGAAATTGGGCGCCGTCCAGCGCGACAGCAGGTCCATCGAGGCGGGCGGCGGCGAGGCAGCAGGGCCGACGGCAGCATTCGTCACGCTCATGACTAGAGCCATTATAGGCGAGCTACGGCGGTGGCAGCGGGAGGACGACTACTCGAGAGACTTGTGGAAGCGAAGGATGCTGACCGTGAGCAGGACGATGGCGAAAGCGGCCATAGCGGCAAGCTGCGGCCAGAGGACGTCGAAGCCCACGCCTTTCAAGTACACGCTGCGGAGCACAATCATGAAGTAGCGCAGGGGATCGAGATAGGTGAGCTTCTGGAAAAACGGGGGCATGCTGCTGATCGGGGTGCCGAACCCGGAGAGGGTGGTGGCGGGCATGATAAAAAAGAACGCAGAAACCATGGCTTGCTGCTGATTGGCCGAAATCGTGGAGATGAAGAGTCCGACGCCGAGCGAGGACAGCAAAAAAACCATGGTGCTGCCGGCCAGCACGGCAACGCTTCCGCGGAAGGGCACGCCGAACCAGAATGTACCCACCAGCGAGATGAGGCCGGCATCGAACAAACCAATCAGGAAAAAGGGGAGCGTCTTGCCCAAGATAAATTCCCAGCGGCGGATGGGCGTAACCATGATTTGCTCGAGCGTGCCGATTTCGCGCTCGCGAACCACGGCGAAGGCAGTGAGATTCATGACCATGACGAGCATCAGATTGCCGATCACGCCGGGTACAAAATACCAGCGGCTGTCGAATCCTTCGTTGAACCAGGGCCGTTCGATCAACTCGACGTGCGGGATCACGCCCATGAGCTGCGGGTCTGTGCGACGGATGCGGTCCTGCTGGTAGGTCTGCGCGAAGGCTTGGCCAATCTGAGTGACGTAGCCCAGTCCGACGAGAGCGGTATTGGAATTGGTGCTGTCCACGATGACCTGCACCTGAGCACCCTTGGGGCCGCGCAGATCCTGGGAAAAGCCAGAATCGATTTCGATGCCAAGCAGGAAGTCGCCGCGATCGATGCCCGCGCGAAGCACCTCCTTGCGCTGGGCGTGAAGCTGGAGATCGAAATAGCGGCTGGCGGAGAGGCGGGAGATAAACTCGCGGCTCTCCTGCGTATTGTCGTGATCCAGCACGGCGAACTGAACGTGTTTCACTTCGAGCGTGGCAGCGTAGCCGAATACCATCATCTGGATAACCGGCGGAGCAAAAAGCACGAAGCGGGTACGCGGATCGCGGAGCGTCTGGAGAAACTCCTTGATGAGCATGTGGCGGATGCGTCCGAGGGCGCGGAGGAGGTTCATTCCAGCCTCTTATGAAACGCGCGCGTGGCCAGGATCACGAGCACGAGCGCGTAGATGACCAGTGCCACGAACTGGTCAGCAAACAGCGAGACCGGCGTGCCCTTGAGAAAAATATTCCGAAGAATCGTGATGTAGTAGCGGGCGGGGAGAATGCGGGTAATGAACTGCACGACCAGGGGCATCTGGTCGATGGGAAACAGGAAGCCAGAGAGCAAGAAGGTGGGCAGGAAGGTGGCCACGAGCGCGAACTGGCTGGCAGCGAGCTGCGATTTAGCAGTGACCGACATCCAGTAGCCCAGCGAAAGGACCACGACCAGAAACAGCGCAGAACTGCTGAACAAGAGCGGCCAGCTTCCCCGGAAGGGGACGCCAAACCATTTGACGCCGAGCACGGCGCACAGAGCGGTGTCCGACATGCCAATCAAAAAATACGGAACGAGCTTGCCGATCTGGATTTCCAGCGGCTGGACGGGCGTGGAAATGAGCTGCTCCATGGTGCCGCGTTCCCACTCGCGGGCGATAGTGAGCGAGGTCAAAAAAGCGCCGACGACGGCCATGACGAGCGCCACGACGCCGGGAACAATATTCGCCATGCTTTCCAGATCCTCGTTAAACCAGGTGCGGGCGCGGATATCAATCGGAGGGACGGGAGGGGCCGCGCCGTGGTGCCGGGCCCAATCCACTTGCACGCGGCTGGAGTAGGCGGCGACGATGCCCTGCGCGTAGCCCAGCCCGATGCTGGCGGAATTGGAGTCGCTGGCGTCGAGGATGGCTTGCACGGAGGTGCCGCCTCCCTGGCGAAGGTCCTGGGAAAATCTGACGGGAATGACAATGGCGATGGCGCAGGCGCCGGTATCAATCTGCCGGACAACATCGGGATAATCCCGGGCGAGATGCACGATATTGAAATACTCGGTGGCCTGAAAGGCCTTGAGCAGATCCTGACTGTCCTGGGAACCATCGCGGTCGTAAATACAGAGCGGGATGTGCTTGACGTCGAGGTTGACGGCATACCCGTAAATAAAAAGGAGAATCAGGGGAATGGCGAAGATGATGAGCAGGCTGCGCACATCGCGGGAGATCTGAATGAACTCCTTGCGCATGATCGCGTAGATGCGGCGGAGGCTCACGGCCGGGCCTCTTTTGGCGCCCGGGCGGCGGTGAGGGCGACGAAGACATCTTCGAGCGTGGGCGGAATGGGCTCGACGCGGTTGACGGCTACATTCTTAGCGGCGAGGGCGTCGCGAATCGGCTGAGTTGCCGCGCGTGCGTCTGCGACGACGGCGTGGAGGGCGCGGCCGAATACGGCGGCATCCTCAACGCCCGGGGCGGCGCGAAGCGCTTCGAGGCCCGGGCCGAGCGGCTCGCACTCGACGAGCAGCAACTCGCCCTTCATTGAGCGGCGCTTCAGTTCCGTCGGCGTGCCCATGGCCACAATGACACCGCGATCGATGAGCACGAGGCGGTTGCAATACTCCGCCTCGTCCATGTAGTGGGTGGTGACGAAAACGGTGACGCCCTCGCCGGACATCTGGTGAATTAGTTCCCAAAATTGGCGCCGCGAGACGGGGTCCACGCCCGAGGTCGGCTCGTCCAAGAAAACGATGGGAGGCCGATGCAGTACGGCGCAGCCGAGCGCGAGCCGCTGTTTCCAGCCGACGGGGAGCGAACGGGTCATCGCACGCTCACGGCCGTCCAGCCCCGCCATTTTGATGGCCCAAGCGGTGCGCTCGCGCAGTTCCGCCGCCGGGACGCTATACAGCCCACCAAAGAAATTCAGGTTTTCAATCACCTCAAGATCGTTGTAGAGCGAGAACTTCTGCGACATGTAGCCGATGCGCTGGCGGATGGCCTCCGGCTGCGTGGCGACATCGAGGCCGGCGACGGTGGCGCTGCCGGAGGTGGGCTCGAGCAGTCCGCAAAGGATGCGGATAGTGGTGGATTTGCCGGCGCCGTTGGGGCCCAGAAATCCGAATACTTCCCCGCGGCGGGTCTCGAAGCTGATGCTATTGACGGCGGTGAATTTTCCGAACCGCTTGGTGAGCTGCTCGACGGTCACGGCAAACCCGCTTCCGCTTGTCGACGCGTTCACGGGCGGCTCTCCGGCGCGGCGAGGGCCTGCTGTGATTCGACGGCGGAAACAAAAAGGTCTTCAATGCTGGGCGAGATGACTTCCAGGGAATCGACAAAGACGCCGGCGTCTTCGAGCTGCTGACGGAATTGTGGAATGCGCTGGCCGGCCGAGTCGGCAAATAGGTGCACCGCATCGCCCACGAGAACCGAGCTGCGAAGGCCGGGCGCGCCATGCAAGGCTTCCATGGCGCGCGGGGGATCCGGCGAGCGGAGCGAGAGCACTACGCCGGGAAAGATCTTTTTCAGCTCGTTGGGCTCGTCGCAGAACAGCATTCGACCCCGGTGGATCAATCCGACGCGATGGCAACGCTCCGCTTCGTCCAGGTACGAGGTGGAGGTCAGGATGGACACGCCCTCGGCGACGAGGGCATAGAGAATGGCCCAGAAATCGCGGCGGGAAACCGGGTCCACACCGTTGGTAGGCTCGTCGAGCAGCACGACGCGCGGGCGATGGATGAGCGCGCAGATGAGCCCGAGTTTCTGCTTCATCCCGCCGGATAGCTTGCCGGCGATGCGCTCGCGGAACTCCGCGAGGCCGGCAGCAGCCAGGAGTTCGATGGCGCGCGCTTCGCGCTGGGTGCGCGGGACGCCAAAGAGGTCGGCGTAGAAACGGATGTTTTCATCAACGGTGAGGTCCTCGTAAAGGCCGAAACGCTGAGGCATGTAGCTAAGCTCGTGCTTGGCTCCTTCGGGGTCAGCGCCAACGTCGAAGCCGGCGACGGTGGCCTTTCCGCCGTTGGCAGCCAGAACGCCGGCGAGGATGCGCAATGTCGTCGTCTTCCCCGCCCCATCCGGGCCGACGAGGCCGAAAATTTCGCCCTGGTGGACGTCGAAGCTCAACCCATCGACGGCGCGCACCGGCCCGAAGCGCTTTTCGAGCGCGGAAACGACGATGGCAGGAGCTGCGGCGCTCATCCCGGTGGCTATTTCACGGGCACGTAAACGTCGGCTGGCATGCCCGGCTTGAGTTCGTAGTTGGGATTTTCGACGTCCACTTTGACCCGATAGACCAGCGTGACGCGTTCGCGGTCGGTCTGAACGCTCTTGGGAGTGAATTCCGCCTCGGAAGAGATGAACGAAACGCGCCCGCGATATGTTTTTCCGGGGAAGGTATCGGTGTGCACGGAGACATCCTGACCCCAGTGCAGGCGGCCAAGGTCGGTTTCCGGCAGGTAAATGCGGACCCAGATGTGGTCGAGGTCGGCCACGGTCACGATCGGAGTAAACGCGGCAACGACTTCGCCGAGCTCGGCCTGACGTACGAGTATGACGCCGGTGAACGGTGCGGTGAGGGTGGCGTAGCTAAGCTTGATGCGGGACATCTGCACATTTTCACGGGCCTGATGCTCGTTGGCGTGGTCCACAGCAATTTCCTCTTTCCGGGTGCCTTCCTGAAGCTCGCTGTACATCTGCTCAAGGCGTGCGAGGGTGGCCCGGGCGCGCACGACATTGGTTTGCGCCTGATCGCGGGTTTGCGCCGGAATTTCGTCTTTTTTATAGAGCTCGTCGTAGCGCTCGAAATCCTTTTGCTTCTGTTCCAAGTCGGCGCGCGCGTCGAGCACGGCTTGATAGCCGGCCTGGATGTCCTGTTCGCGGCTGCCGGCCAAGGCCAGTTTGAGCTGACGGTCGCGCACGCGAAGGACGGCATCGTCCACGGCCAACTGCTGCCGGTAGTCGTCCGTATCGAGCCGCGCGAGGAGCTGGCCGGTCCTGACGGATTGGCCCTCCTCGATGGGCAAGTCCACGATGCGACCGGGGACTTTGAAGCCGACCAGGCTCTCGTGCGCTTCGATGTTTCCTGAAAGCTTCATCTCGCTGACGGCCACCGGCTTCTGAAACCACTGGGGATTGAAATAGACCGTCACACCTGCGGCAATCAGCAGGAGCAGAATGGGAATTAAGCGCCTCATGGCACGTCCACCTTCCTCGCGCGGGCAATTTTCCGCACGCGGCTCATTTCGAACCCAGGTAATTCTCGTAAATCTGTTCGGTCGCACCGAGGGCGCGCGCCAGGGCCATTCGCGCATCGGCATGACGCGCCAGGGCGGAGATGTGATCGTCCTGGGCGCTCTGGAGCGAGCTTTGCGCCGTGATCACCTCGATGTTGTCTGTGACGCCGCTCCGGAAACGGTCTTCGGAAAGCTTCAGCTCGTTGGCCGCCAAATCCACGCCGGCCTGGGTCACAGCGACCTGCTGCGCTGCGGAGTCCAGATCCAGCAGGGCCTTGCGGAGGTCTTGCTCGATGCCGCGCTCGAGGTCGGCAATCTGCGCGTCCACCCGCTGGAGCTGGCTGGAGATTTCGCGCTGCTCTCCACTGCGGTCGCGGTCGAAGAGGGTGAAGCTCACTGTGCCCGCGATCTGGCCGATGGCGGGCATCTGGCCAAAATCGCGGCCGAAGGGGCCGTAATCCCCATTGATGGAGAGCGTGGGGAGATAGCGGGCGCGAGAAGCTTTCGAGAGCTCAACGAGCGCCTCGCGCTGGGCACGCAGCGAACGGTAATCGGCCCGAGCCTCGAGGGCCGCTCGGAGGGCCGGCTCCGCCTCCGGCGCCGAGAAGCTGCGGAACTCCAGCCGGTCGGCCAGCTCGAGCGGAGCGCCGGGCTGGAGGCCGAGGAAGCGCTGCAAGACAAGAAGGGCGGTCTGGTAGCTGTCGCGGGCCACCAGCAAGGTCTGCTGGTCGCGCTGGAGTTGCACTTGGGCGCGCAGAACATCCACACGCGTAGCCAGCCCAGCCGTGTGCTGGTCCTGCGCGAGTTTTTCCAAGGCTCGGGAGGTAACGACCCGGGCTTCCGCCGCCTCGACTTCAGCGGCCGCGGCCTGTCCGTCCAGGTAGTAACCAGCAGCCTGGCGGATAACCAAGTCGCGCATGTCCTGGTAGGTGAGCTTGGCGGCGTCGAGCTGGCGTTTGCTCGACTGGTAGGAATGGTAGGCCTGGCGATCCAGAATCGACTGCCGGCCGAAGACGCGGAAATCGTAGGTGCCAAACCCGCCGGTGGTGAGTGGAATCTCGAAGCCCGGAAAAGAAAAGCCGATGGCGCGGAGGTTGGTGTCCTGGATCTTGGCGACGGCGTCGCTGGTTATGCGGGGCTCAAGCGCAGACCTTCGCCGAACCTGCGTGCCCGAAAGTTCGTCGACCTGGGAGCCGGCCACCCGGACGGAAACGTTGTTTTTGAGGGCGATGGCGATCGCTTCACGCAGGGAAAGCTTCCCAGCTAGGGGCCGAGGAGCCGCCTGCGCGATGGCAGGGTCCGACTGGCCAGAGGGACTTTGCCTGGCGTACATTGGGGAGACGAGCGCTAGCAAAAGCGCGGCAGCCAGGCATGGCAAACGCGATTCGGCGATCTGACTGACTGACAACCGTTGTTGACTATTAGTCATGACGGGCAACCTAATCACTCAACTCCGCCCGCGACTTGTCTTTGTAGGGCGGTATTCTTTTGGATCCAGGCCGCCGAGAAACATCTCCAGCCAGACATCGAGCCAGGCGAGCAGATCGCCCCGCGGATCGAGCGACCAAAGCACCAAGGAGCCGAAAACCGACTGCTGGAATCCGCGCGCCATCTGCTGGGCCGCCAAGTCCGCGCGCAACTCTCCGCGCTCCTGCCCCATGCGAAAGATTTCTTCGAGCACGCCGCGACCTTCCTCCATTTTACCCGCCATGAATTCGCGGACGGGCTCCCGAGTGAGCGGGGCAATCAGGATGCTACGCAGAAGACCGGGCGAATGGCTGGCTTCTTCCGCCAAGGAATGTGCAAGCTGACGCAGGATTTGCCAGATGGCCTTTTCTCCACTGTTGGCGTCCTCGAGAGCCGCGCGGATCTTCTGTACGCGCGCATCTCCGAAGGCCATCAGGATGTGTTCCTTTGTCGGGAAATAATTGAAGAAGGTGCCCTTGCCGACATCGGCGGCTTCCGTGATTTGCTCGACGGTGGTGCCTTCCAGCCCGTGGGCGGCAAAGAGTCGGAGCGCAGCGCGCATCAGCTTCTCGTAAGTTTCCGCTTTGCGGCGTTCGCGGCGCGGAGTGCGCCGGGAAGAGGAGGGCGGCGAAGGGGACCGCGGTGTTGGGCTCTGATTGTGACTCATAGGCAGACACGACCATAGGTCTGATACGACTTAAAGTCAAGACATTTCTATATTCCAAGCAGTCAGATGGGGCTGTGGGGCCGAACGCTGGTCCCAACTAGGCTTGGCTTTGTCGCTTCACCAAGCGGCCGCCGGGCGGAAGTGTCCTTGACAGCTCAGGGGCGGCGGCTTATACAGTGCCGTCCTAATCCCGGCCGAGGTCTAACCTTCCGCCGAATGCTTAGGGTGAGCCCCGAACACAAACGCGCATTTCCGCACCGTATGCTCGAAGAAATCTACGAGCAGCCGACAGCGGTGCGCGAAACCATCGAGCGCGCGGTAGTGGGCGGAAGAATTTTCGCCGCTGCACTGGGCGGCATTGAGCCGGCGCTGCGAAATTGCGAAAAGCTGATCATCGCCGCCAGCGGATCGAGCCGGAATGCCGCACTGACGGGAGAAATACAGATTGAAAGCCTCTCCGGACTGGCGGTGGACGTGGAGTACGCGAGCGAATACGCGTATCGCTCGGCGGGAACGACCGCGGGCACACCGGCGATGGTCGTCAGCCAGTCGGGGGAATCCACGGACGCCATTGCCGCGCTTCGCGAAGCGCGGAGGCTTGGCGCAACCACGCTCGGCGTAACGAACATGCCGGAGTCCACGATTGCACGCGAGGCGAGCGCGGTGTTGCTGACGCGGACAAGTCCGGAGCTGGCTGTGCCGGCAACCAAGAGCTTCACGACGCAGCTGGCGGTGCTGTTCCTGTTCGGCGTGCGGATGGCGAGCGAACGAGGCCGCATGGATGTCGAGGCCGTGAGAGGGCAGTTGGATCGGCTCCGGGCGATCCCGGAACAGTTAGGGGATGCCCTGGACTCCTGGAGCGAAGGAGCGCTCGAGGCCGCGTGGAGGTTTGAGAATTCGCACACGTTTCTGTGCATCGGCCGTGGCGTGCATTACGCCATCGCGCGCGAGAGCGCACTGAAGCTGAAAGAGATTTCCTACTCCCATGCGGAGGGCTATCCCGCGGGCGAATTGCTCCACGGGCCGAACGCCTTGGTCGGAGATAAGAGCGTAGTTGTGGCGCTCGCTACGCGCGATGAAAACGATGCCGACTCGGTGAACCGATATGAAAGGACGCTGGCGGTGCTGGAATACGTGAAGGCTCACCACGGCCACGCACTGGTAATCGCCACAGAGGGAGACCTGCGTGCGAAGATGTCTGGCGACAGCGTTTTATTTGTTCCGGCTACGACGGAACTGCTGCTTCCGCTCGTGGAGGTTGTCCCGCTGCAGCTTTTCGCATATCACTTTGCCGCGCTACACGGCTGCGATG
>DASPSB010000172.1:0-4949 GCA_035624135.1 Candidatus Acidiferrales bacterium
GAACAAAAGCTGGTCCGCTGGGGCACGCGGCTGCACGATTTGTTCCTGCTGCCATACTTCGTGGAACAGGATTTCCAACAGGTGCTCGCCGATCTCGACAACGCCGGCTTCCCCCTCCAATGCGACTGGTTTGCGCCCCACGTGGAATTCCGCTTCCCCGTCTACGGGCGCGTCAATTATCAGGGAATCGAGATCGAACTCCGGCAAGCCATCGAACCCTGGTACGTGCTGGGCGAAGAACCAGGCACCGTCGGCGCGACGCGCTACGTCGACTCATCGCTCGAGCGTTTGCAGGTGCGGGTGCGAGGCTTGGTCGGCGAGCGTTATGCGGTGGCCTGCAACGCGCGGCGGTTACCGCTTGCCGCTACGGGCACTCACGGCGATTTCGTCTGCGGCGTGCGCTATCGCGCCTGGCAGCCCCCGCGTTGCCTGCATCCGACCATTCCTGTGCACACTCCGCTGGTCTTCGACCTCATCGATATTCCCGCCGGGCGCTCGATTGGCGGATGCACGTACCATGTTGCGCACCCCAGCGGGCGGAACTACGAGAAGTTTCCGGTAAACTCGAACGAAGCGGAATCGCGGCGCATCGCGCGTTTCTTCGCCTTTGGCCATACACCGGGTTTTATGGCCGTTCCTCCGCGGGAAGAAAATCCGGAGTTTCCGGCGACGCTGGATCTGCGACGACCATAACCGCGCGCGATGTGGGGCTGTAACGGGCATTCTACAGAGCAGTGTGACCAACAAAACGTCATCGGCGGATGTTGGGGCGCCACGTGGCGCGTTGCGCTTCTCGGGAGTCAAGGGGCATTGGGACGAAGCGTTGCTGCCTTCCGGACTGCCGCGGCGGCACTGGCGCAGGCTGAGCGCGGCGATAGCACGCATGGGATTGGCGGAACTCAACCGCCGCTGGCAGAGCGGCCAGCAGTTGATCCACGCGCACGACCTCTCTTATGACGTAGGCAGCCAACCCGAGGGCCGCGAGCGTCCCTGGCCCATGGACCCCATTCCTCTGGTAATCGACGAGAAGGAATGGGCGCAGATTGAAACGGCTGTCATTCAGAGAGCGCGGCTGCTCGATGCCATGCTGCGCGATTTCTACGGCGAGCAACGCCTGCTGCACGATCGCCAGATTCCGCCGGAGCTGCTGTTTGCCAACCCCCACTTCCTGCGTCCCTGCCATGGCGCGGTTCCCCGGAACGGGGTGTATCTGCACAGCTATGCCGCCGATCTGGCGCGCTCCCCCAGTGGCAGTTGGTGGGTGATTGCCGATCGCACGCAGGGTCCGTCGGGCGTGGCTTACGCATTGGAGAATCGGCTGGTAAGCGCGCGCACGCTGCCCACGCTCTTCAACCGCTATCAGGTGCGGCCCTTGCTTCCCTTTGTCGAGGCCCAACGCAACGCGCTGCTGGCGCTGGCGGCTGGGGTTCGCTCCGAAGCGCGGGCCGATCCACGCGTCGTGCTGCTCACCGCCGGGCCGCAACATGACACCTTCTTTGAAGACTCGTTTCTCGCCGGCCATTGGGGCTTCCCGTTGGTAGAAGGAGCCGATCTGGCGGTGCGCGACGGCCAGGTTTTTCTGAAGACGCTGGCCGGCATCGAGCCGGTGGATTTGATCGTGCGGCATATGGACGACAGCATGTGCGATCCGCTCGAACTGCGCGGCGAATCGCTGCTCGGCGTGCCCGGACTGCTGCAGGCGGTGCGGCGCTGCACGGTTATCATTGATAACGCGCTCGGCAGCGGCGTAGTCGAGACGCCGGGGCAGATGGCGTTCCTTCCCGGTCTGTGCCAGCGGCTGCTTGGCGAGGACTTGCGGATGCCCTCGGTCGCCACCTGGTGGTGCGGCCAGGAGCACGCCCGCCGCTATGTTCTGGAACACCTCGATGAACTGACGATCCTGCCCACTTTTCCCCGCTTTAGCCTCTATCAGGACGTTCCCTCTCCTCTCACCGACGCGATGCGCGAAGAACTGGCTCATCGAATCGAAGCGCAGCCGGAGCAATTCGTGGCTCAGGAACGCGTCGCGCTTTCCACGGCGCCGGTGCGCACGGCGAGCGGTTTCGAGCCGCGGAAAGTCCTGCTACGCGTCTTCGCCGCCCGTGAGGGCGAATCGTACCGCGTCTTGCCCGGCAGCTTGACGCGCGTTTCGTCGGAGGAAACTTCGCATTTCTTATCTATACAACTCGGCGGCGGGAGCAAGGACACTTGGGTTCTCGGCGGCATGGGCGAGACTCCGCTGGCTCGGACCACCGAGGTCCAGCCGCCGGAAGTCTCGTTCGCGCCTCGTCCCTCCCAGGTGAATTTGCCGAGCCGGGTCGTCGATAATCTCTTCTGGCTGGGTCGCTATGCCGAGCGCGTGGAAACCACCGTACGGCTGGTGCGAGCGCTGTTGCCGGCGCTCTCCGGCGAAGACGACCCTCGTCATCCGGTTTCGCTCGAAGCTGCCATTCGCCTGCTGATTGGTCTGCGTTACCTGCCGCCCGAAACTGCGTCGGCTTCGCTCGCCGAACAACTCTGGCAGCTGCGTCGCCTGCTCTCGGAAATGCTTTACGACCGGGCGCGCCTGTTCGGACTGGGATGGAACCTCAAGGAAATGCGCCGCGTGGCTTGGAATGTGAAGGAACGTCTTTCACTCGATACCTGGCACGTCCTGCAACAGATCGACGCCGATTTTTCCCGCCGCGCACCCGCCGATCCCAGAGCGCGCGACAGCGCTCAAATCGGTCTGCTCGACCGCGTCATCGTAACGCTCTCGGCTTTCTCCGGCCTGCTCATGGAGAACACGACCCGCGGCCATGGCTGGCGTTTTCTCGAAGTGGGGCGGCGCCTGGAGCGCACTTTGCAAATGGCGGAAATCCTGCGCTCCGGCCTGGCGGACGCTCCGCCCGATGAGATCGAATCTCATCTCCAGGTGCTGCTGCACATCGCCGATAGCACCATCACCTACCGCACCCGCTATCTGACCGAGTTGCGGCTCGATCTGCTGCTCGAGCTACTTCTGTCGGATGAGTCCAATCCCCGGTCGATTGGTTTTCAATTGCTTACCCTGGTGAAACACGTCGAAAACTTACCCCGCCACGATGGCCCGGAAGAGCCGAGCGAGCGCGAAACGGCATGGCAGGCGTTGCGCGCGGTTCGCCACTCGCTGGTCGCGAATTTGTGCTGGCGTGACGACAGCGGCTTCTCCGCATTGGATCAGCTCATCGGCGAAATCAAAAAGGCGATGCATACGCTCTCCGATGCGCTTACCCTTCACTATCTCAGCCCCGTGACCATGTCGCTTCTCAGGTCTTCGTGAGGACTGCATGTTGTACACCGTTTCCCACATCACCCGCCATTTGTATGAGTCGCCGGTCTCGCAAAGCCTCAGTGAGCTGCGGCTGACCCCGCGCTCCTTGCCCAGCCAGCGCGTTCACAGCAGCGAAATTCATCTTCAGCCTGCCGCCTTCGACAGCGCGTCGAGGAAAGACTACTTTGGCAACGACGTCACCACCGTTTCGGTGTACGAGCCGCATACTTGCCTCGCCATCCAGGGGAGCAGCGTGGTTGAAGTGCTGCCCCCGCCGATGAATGGAGCGCCAACGCTTTCCTGGGAGGAATCGCGCGATCAGCTCGCAGCTCAAAACTGCCCTGGCTGCCTGGAAGCACTCGAGTTCGTCTTCGATTCTCCTTTTATCACCCGGGGACCGGAGCTGGCAGAATTTGCACGTCCGACCTTTATCGCTCGCCGACCGATGTTCGAGGCGCTGCAAGATCTCATGAGCCGCATCCACGCGGAGTTTCGGTACCGGCCGAAGTCAACCGCCATCGACATGCCCCTGCTCGAGGTGCTGCGCAAGCGGGAGGGCGTTTGCCAGGACTTCGCGCATATCATGATCGGCGCCCTGCGGTCGTTACGGCTTGCGGCCCGATATGTCAGTGGATATCTGCGCAGCAGTCCCACCCTTCGCGGAGCCGCAGAGTCTCATGCCTGGGTGTCGGTGTTCGTTCCAGGAACTGGTTGGTTGAGTTTCGACCCTACCAACGACCTCATGCCTTCCGAGGGCCACATCACGCTGGCCTGGGGCAGAGACTACGGCGATGTGACGCCGGTCAAGGGCATCGCCTTCGGCGGCAGCGCGCAGACCGTTGAAGTTGAAGTTCGCGTGACGCAGCATGCGGACGGAAGACGACGATTGTGATAGCTGCCTTCCGCCGGCAGCGCACATATGTTCGAGCGCCATCGAGGCATAGCGGTTTTGACAACTGCTATTAGGCCTGGGTTTTCCGTGAATTGAGCAATTGGGGAGGAAACGGCAGGAGCGATTGCGGAGGCAAGTGGGGCTGCCGGTGAGCGTGCCTTCGCTCTGGGTAGTGCTGCGCAAAATCGGCCTGCGTCTGAAAAAAAGTCGCTCCACGCCGAAGCGGGACACGGAAGCCAACCGGCAGCGGCGCCAAGCCGCTACGTGTACATTGTCATTATTTCCGAATGCAAAGACCTTACCTTGTGCTATGGACTCTAAACACCTTTCGATCGAATGAAACGCGAGGCTTTGCTACTAGGCCTGGCTTTCCCTCGCAAAGTGGCAGCATGCACCCCCGGCGGGAGTAGGGGCGCGCGAGCTGAAGAATCAAACCACAACCGCCGAAATTGAGGGTTACCAAGGCGACAACGCCTTCTATCGTGGAGACTACCAAGCCGCCGCTACCCTTTACGATGAGGCTGTTAAGACGGCATCCCACGCCAGCGGTTTGGATTTGATTCTGGTCTCAAAGTTCAATGTCGCAAAAGTCGCGGTCAGGTTGGGCCGCTTTCAAGCGGCCGCAAGCTTGCTCAGCAAACTGTCAGGAGACGCGGACAGCATGGGATTGAAGTATGTATCTGTGGAATGCTCGATTTATCATGCAGAAGCTCTCATGAACCTGAAGAGCTACGAGCCGGCGAGAAAAGAACTGGAGAGCGCCCT
>DASPSB010000199.1:0-4198 GCA_035624135.1 Candidatus Acidiferrales bacterium
CCGAAGCCGCACGTGGAGGCGGGCTGGCTCGGCCCGGGCGCGCCGGCGCAGCACGTCCAGCAGCGTTTCGGCGGCATCGAGGCCCAGTTCGGCGGCGGTCGCGGCGTTTTCCCTTTCCGCAAAGTGGGTATGCACATCGCTGCCTGCCGGGCTGACGGCCTGTCTGCCGAGGCGGGCCTGCACCCCCGCACGCGACTGCCCAAGCTGCAGCTCCAGCGCCGCAATCACGTCTCCCACCGTGTTGGCCTCGGCGAACAGCTCGTCAGGGGGACGGATATGGAACACATCGCCCGCGCGCACGATCAACTCGACCCGCTCCAGGCTCCCCAAGCCTAGGTCGCGCTCCAGGTGCAGCGACTGGACGCTTTCAGCGTGCGCCGCGCTCCGGATTTCCTCCAGACCGCGATGGCTTCCCAGCTCATCCAGCAGTTGCTGGGCAATATCCAGCACCTTTTCCTGAATACTCAGCCGGTCGACACGTAAGGCGGTTGCGCTCATCGGCAGAGAAGGGACTGGGTCCTAAGGTAACGGGGTCGCTGCGGTGCCCTGAAATCCTGAAAAGGCTATCACGCCCGGGGGCCCGCTTCAACAGCAAGGCGCGTAAAGGCTCACTGGAGAGCTTGGGTCAATCTAGGTTCCGAAGCCCGGGCAAAGATGGCGGGAATCTGCGCGCGCCGCACGTAGCGGATGTGGAATTCGCCTGGAGCAGCGACACCATCTGGCGTCTCGATGAACCTGGTTTCGGAGATGGGGATGAACCGGTCCAGCATGCGGTTCACGCCGACGTTGCTGGTCCGCGTCTGGTGAATCAGCCGACCGATGGGCGCGAGGTCGAAATAGGCTTTAATCCGGTGGGGGTACAGCGCCGTGGAAATACCTTTGGCGCGCAGGCCTGCTTGGATGATGTGCCAGTGGGAATAATTCACCTCCTCAGAATAGCGATTCAAGAGTGTATAGCCGGCCAGGCGGCCATTCAGAGTGATGGCCAGGCCTAGCTGGGGCTGGCTCGGGTCGCCCCTGCGGATGGCCTTTTCAAATCGCGCGTGGATTTGTGCTTCCGTCCCAAGGCGTTCGCGATCCACTCCCATGGCAGCAAGAAAATCCTCAGGGCTCCGGGTCCAATACTCAACAATGTCGGGCAGATCCCCCGCAGTCAGATCGCGCAGACCGGCGACTCCAAGCATGGTTTTGACTGTGGCATGCATGAGCGCTGCGCAAGATTCGTCCGCGAGTCCCAGGCAAGCCTCCTTGAGAAGCATTGCCGGATCGGCCTCGCCGAGGTAGGCCCAATATGGCCGAGGGGGCCATACAGGTGGGCGCCCCCGCGGCCCCTCGATCCCAGTACCTTAGTCCCACCAAGAATGTGACCCTCGCGCTATCGACCCTGCTGGCTGGTTTTGCGATTCTCCATCGTGACGGCGGGCGGTAGATGCAAACGAGCAGACGCCCCCGCTGGGAGTAGCAGATGATTCTCACGGTTGGTTTGAGCATCTGCCTCACGCTCTTCCTGCTGAGCAGGATAGGGCAGCCGCCGCTAAAGCCGGTGCCCTTGCGGCGGAAAAGGAGTTTGTAAATCCGCGATAGCGGATAAAAAGATCGACCTTCAACGAGTCCCTCCCCCATGTCCACCCCCGGCGGCCAGCTCCCCCCTGGCCGCCTTTTTTTTCGGCACACCAATCCGTTCGGCGTGAGCTGTCGGTAGAGAATCAGGCGGAAGACACCAGCAACGGCAGGCGCGCGTAGAAGGCGCGGAGCGCCGCCTCCGCTAGCGCATCAGGCGGCGCGGCCGGTAGGCGCTCAGCGGCCGTGGCCGCAGGCGCAGCGGGGCAAGCGGCGGCGGCACGTTCTGCAGCGGCGCGCCGCAGCACGGGCACTGCGGTGCATTCACTTCCGTCACGCGGATCCAGTGGCCGCGCGCGTCGCACACAGGATTAATGCATTGCACGGTCCAGCCGGGCAGGTACTGCATTCGTTTCCCCCTCTGCCGATCTGGCAGTGAATCCCCTGAGAAGAGCTGCGGGCAGGCCCGCCTGCCTTGAGGCAGGGCCCAAAACTGGCCGGATTCTCTACGCGAAATACAGTAGTGTCAAGCAGAACATAACAATAGGTTGTGGTAGGGTTACGACAGGCATTTTGCCCGATCACTACCTGGAGGTGATTCCATGGTCAGACTCGGCGGCGATGACCCCGTCGAATATGTTCGCAAGTCCGGATTGTTCTCCGGAGGCAGTTGGATCGCGGTGGCCGCGATCCTGCTCGGCCTGATCCTGCTCTTCAACTGCACCACCCGCGTCGACACCGGCCACGTGGGCGTGCTCACTCTCTTCAGCAAGGTGGACATGGACCACACCCTGCCGGAAGGGTTGCACCTCATCAATCCGTTCAAGGCGGTGCACGAAATGTCCGTGCAGAAGCAGACGCGGAAGGAAATCGCCGAGGTGCCTTCCACCGAAGGCCTGACCATCCACTTGGAGACCTCGCTGATTTTCCATCTCGACCCAGGGCACGCAGCCGCCGTGTATCAGGGGATCGGCACGAATTACGTGGAAATTATCGTCGAGCAAAACTTTCGCTCCGCGATCCGCGGGGTCACCTCCACGCACACCGCCAGCGCTCTCTACACGGGAGGCCGCGAAGAAGTCGCCCAGCAGATCGAGGACGAACTGAAACGCACGCTCACCGCCCAGGGCATCATCGTCGAGAGCGTACTGCTCCGCGACGTGCAGCTTCCCGCCATGCTCCGCCAGTCCATCGAGGCCAAGCAGCAGGCCGAACAGGACGCGCTGCGTATGAGCTTCGTCTTGCAAAAGGAAAAGCAGGAAGCGGAGCGCAAACGCATCGAAGCCCAGGGCATCTCCGATTTCCAGCACATTGTGGCGCAGGGCATCAGCGCTCCGTTGCTGGAATGGAAAGGCATCGAAGCGACCGAAAAACTCGCGGCCAGCAGCAACTCCAAAATCGTGATTATCGGAAATACCAGAAACGGGCTGCCGCTCGTCTTCGAGCCGCACTAAGCTTCGCCAAGCCGCCCTCGCCGGCACCGCTCTCGGCAGTGCATACCTGTTCTTACGGACAGGATTGGCTGCCCTCCATTCCTGCTAAAATGCAGAGACCCCAGCGTTTCAATCGCGTCGGAGGAACTGTCCCGGCGCGAGCCGCCCGGAAAGAACGCCCACGCTTCTCGCCGGACGCGAAGGAGATGGAGATGCATCGGGGCTGGTCGCGTGCTGCGGGATTTCTGCTGCTGGCAGTGCTCGTCTTTCCGGGCTGCGGGGGCAGCTCGCCGGCGACGAGCGGCGGCGGAGGCGGAGGAGGGCTGCCGCAGCCGCCAAGCATCACCACGCAGCCGATGAACCAGACCGTGCCCGTGGGCCAGTCGGCCACGTTTTCGGTCACTGCCACTGGAACCTCGCCCCTCTCCTACCAGTGGTACGAAAATGGAATGCTCCTCCAGGGCGCTACCTCATCGAGTTACACGACTCCGCCGACCACTGCGGGAGACAACGGCGATATATTCAGCGTCACGGTGACCGACCTCGGAGGCATCACCACGAGCAACACGGTCACGCTGACGCTCACCGGCATCGTCGCGGCCGGGACAGACGTCACCACCTATAAAAATGATCTGGCGCGTACCGCACAAAATCTCACGGAAACTCTCCTCACCACCTCGAACGTCAATTTCAACACGTTCGGTCTCAAACGCAATCTTTCCGTGACCGGACTGGTGGATGCCCAGCCGCTTTATCTTTCGCAGCTCAACATCGGCGGCACGATGCACAACACCGTCTTCGTGGCCACCGAGCACGACCTGGTGTACGCATTCGATTCGGACACGGGCGCGACGCTCTGGAACGTCTCCGTGGCCAACGGGGAAGTGCCCAGCGACAACCGCGGCTGCGGCCAGGTATCTCCGGAAATCGGCGTCACCGCCACGCCGGTGATCGACCGTCCCAATGGCGTCATCTTCGTCGTGGCCATGACCGTGGACGCCACCGGCAATTACCACCAACGGCTGCACGCGCTCAGCCTCACCACCGGCGCCGAGATGACCGGCAGCCCCGTGCTCGTCCAGGCTACCTATCCAACCGCGACCGGCCAGACCACTTTTGATCCCTCGCAGTACAAAGAGCGGCCCGGACTTCTCCTTCTGAACGGCATCGTGTACACGATGTGGTCCTCGCACTGCGACTACCAC
>DASPSB010000200.1:0-7969 GCA_035624135.1 Candidatus Acidiferrales bacterium
TTACAGGCTGTGGCGACATCAGAATCCTCGACCTGACTGGCAAGATCCTCCGAGAGACACGGTCGAGTGAGGGCTCAGCTACTTTCGCAGGAGTATCCCGGAATGGGGCCCGCTTTGCAGTGAGCTTCACCAAAGTTAGAGGTGATCCGCCAGTTCCGCTGTACGAGCATTTCGTCATTTATGACGCTGAGACGGCCCAACCCGTCGCGATTGTGCGCATCAAGGATCTGCCCGAATACAATTCCTGGTTCGCATTTTCTCCCGATGGCCGCTCCTTCGTCGCGGGCAGCCCGTACAATCTGAGCCTGTACACACTCCCCTAGCCACGGTGTGCTTCGCTCGATTTCAGGCTATGCCTCGGCAAGGATGCTAGACTTTCTTTTTCGCCGGAGGACGAAACATTCGCATGTCAGCTTCCACGAAGCCGCGCGTTCGTTTTGCCCCGTCGCCCACGGGCTATCTCCACGTGGGCGGTGCGCGCACCGCTCTGTTCAACTGGCTGTTTGCGCGGCGTGAGGGCGGCACATTTATTGTTCGCGTTGAAGACACAGACGTGGAGCGCAACCGCCCCGAGCTGGTAGACGGCATCCTGGCGAGTTTGCGCTGGCTCGGGCTACAGTGGGACGAAGGCCCGATCTTCCAGTCGCAGCGCATGGAGCTCTATTCCGCCGCAGCGCGGCGCGTGCTCGATGCCGGCCACGCCTACTGGTGCTTCTGCGCGCCCTCAAGCTATGCGGGAGGCGATGCGGCGCCGCAGGATGAGGTGGAGGAAAATGCACCTGCTGCTGCGGCCGCGCCTGCAAAGCCTGCGCGCAAGTCCGCGTGCGGCTGCCGAAATCTCTCCGCCCAGCAGCAGGCCGTCGAGCGCGCCGCCGGAAAACAACCGGCCATCCGCTTTGCTGTCCCGCGAACAGGGACGACGCGCTTCGAGGACGCCGTTTTCGGCACTCGCGAAGTGGCCAACGAGGAGCTGGAAGATTTTGTCCTGCTGCGTTCGACCGGCGTGCCTACGTACCAGCTCGGCGCCGTGGTGGACGACATCGACATGCGCATCACGCACGTGATCCGCGGCGCCGACCACCTCTCGAACACGCCCAAGCAGGTGCTCCTCTACCGCGCGCTGGGCGCGGAGCCGCCGGTCTTCGCGCACGTGCCGCTGATCCTCGGCCCCGACCGCAGCCGCATGTCGAAACGCCACGGCGCCACCAGCGTCGCCTCCTACGAGGAGGAAGGCTTCCTGCCCGAAGCGTTCCGGAATTTCCTGGCGCTGCTCGGCTGGGCCCCCGGGGGCGACGTGGAGCTGCTCTCCACCGAAGAGATGGTCGAGAAATTTTCGCTCTCCGGCGTTAGCCGGACGAACGCCGTGTTCGACCGTGGGAAGCTCGAATGGTTCAACCAGCAATATCTCCAGAAGCTGCCGCTCGAGACGCTGCTGCCCGCTGTCGAGGCTGCGCTACGCCGCGCCGCCATCTGGCGCGAGGAATGGGCCGCCGGCGCCGGCCGCGAATGGCTCGCGCGAACCGTAGACCTGATCCGGCCGCGCACGCGGCTGCTGCCCGATTTTGCGGGGTGGGCTCGCGCCTTTTTTTCCGATGAATTTGCCTACGAGGATGCCGCGCGCGCGAAATTCTGGAAAGAGCCGCGCCTCGCCGAATGGTTCCCGAAGCTGGCGGATGCCTATGCCGCGCAGCCCGAGTGGAACCACGACGCCTGCGACAAGACGCTGCGCGACCTCGCCGCCGCGGAAAACGTAAAGGCCGGCGTGCTGATCAACGCCACGCGCGTAGCGATTCTGGGCGTTGCCGTGGCCCCTCCGCTGTTCGATTCGATGGTCGCGCTCGGCCGCGACCGGGTAGTGCGGCGGCTGCGCGCGGCCGTCAGCCGCCTGGGATAGAAGAGCCCGCGGTCCCGCCTTGCGGGACCGTGGCTACCTGTGCGAGGCGAATGGTTGGTGGTCGTAGTGGCGGCTCGGCCCGTCACTGCTTCCCTGCAAAGATGTCGCCGTGAATGTTTTTTGCGGGAGCGCCGGCGGGAGCCACGGTGAACTCGGCGGCTATCGGAAGTTTTGCCGGCGGCAGACAGAGCTGGTCGTTGCAGGCCTGAAACCGCAGCGACATCGGAATCGTTGTCGCCCCGATTGCCGTATCCGCTCCGGCTTCCATCTCCAGTTTCACGACGAACCGCCCTTCGTAGACAGCCATGGGTTCCTTCGCGAACGGAAATTTCCTGATCTGGGCCTTCGGGTACGACGTATTGAGCAACTTGAATCCTGCGGGCAAATCGGCGGTCACCGTCAAGGGAATCAAATAGTCTTCGAGAACTTTGTTGGCCTGCACGTGATACCCCGGCGCCACCTGAGCGACCACGGCGACTTCAAACCGGCGCCCTTGTGGCACCGGCTCGAGCGACAAAAACACCTGGGATTTGACCGCGTCTGCGGCCCTTAGAGGACGTGAGCTGTCCTGCGCGCGAACGGGAGCAAACGCCGCACTGGCCAGCAACGTGGAGATGGCGAGAAGCGCGACCCACAGAACGCGGTGACTGGCGACTTGTGACTGGTGATTGGATCTTCCAGACTTCTGCACAGCAGCTCCTTCTCGCTTCCTGGCTTCCTTACCTGCCGACGTCCTGCCTTTCTAAACGGTTACCGCGGTTCCGATCTGCTGCGTCAAGATGCGGCTCATCACCGCCGGGAGCGTCTCACCTGTTTTTTCCATCACAAAGGCGCCGGCAGATTCCGACCATCCGAGCTTGAAGCTGGTGGAAAGCGCGGAAATCCATATTTGGCGCGCCGCGGTGTTCGGGCTGATGACGAACCGTGTTTCGTGCTCGTCCTCAAACTGCAATTCGAGCTTGTCGCCTTCGCCTTCCACTTCAAACTCGAATTCGTCGCTCAGCTCCAACAGCCGCTTGCGCAGCGCCTCGAGCGCCGCGTCGGCGTGTTTGCGGAATTCGTGTTCGTCCACCGTCGCCACCTCAGAGCAGGCTCTGGATGTCTCGCTCGAGCTGTTCCGGGTCCACAGGGCCGATCGTGTTCTTCACCCGCTTCCCGTCGCGGGAAACGAGCACCGACGTTGGCAGTCCCACAATCCCGCCGATTCCGCCCAGGAATTTGTCGGCCTCGTCCGAATCGCCGATCAGAATGGGATAGCTCATTCCCAGCTTCTGCCCGCCCACGTCGAACTTTTCCTTATCCACAAACGGCTGGACGACTTTTTTGCCCTCGTCGTCCATGGCTACACCCAGCACCTCGAACCCCTTCGCGTTGTACTTGTTGCGCAGCTCGATCAGCCAGGGAATCTCGGTGCGGCAGGGATCGCACCAGGTGGCCCAGAAATTCACCAGCACCACTTTGCCGGCGTAATCCCTCAGGCTCACCTGCTTGTCGTTCAGGTCTTTCAGCACCAGGTCGGGAACCGGCTTCATGCCTTCGGTGGAGAGTTTCGCCACGGGGGCTGCGTTCTGCCTGTGGGGAGCGCCCGCAGCGCTGCGCTGCGTGCGTTGCACCACTAGCGCCAGCGCGGCAATGAGGGCCACGGCGACAAGAACCCAGCTTCCTTTTTTCATGGCTTCCTTCCGTTCTCAGCGCGCGAATTGCTGCAAAAAGCCGAGTTTACCCGACAACCAGGTGAAGTGATTCGTGAAAATCAGCGAGCCCACAACGAGCAGCAGAACTCCGCTCAGCACTTCGACCGCGTGCAGGTGCTTCCGGAAGCGCTGGTAGAAATCCATAAACTGGCTCACGCCGAGGGCTGTCACCAGGAACGGGATGGCCAGCCCCGCCGAATAGGCCAGCAGCAGCAGCACGCCCTGCATCTTGGTTTCCTGCGCTCCCGCAATCACCAGCACCGTGCCCAGGATCGGGCCGATGCACGGCGTCCATCCGAACGCAAACGCGAAGCCCAGCAGAAACGCGCCCACCATTCCGGGCTGTCCGCCCACGTTCCGCAAATGCACGTCGCGCGTCAGCCAGCCGGAGAGATACGGCCCGGCAAGAAAAATCAGGGAAAGGGAAAAAATCTGGATGGGCCGCAGGCCCTCCCGAGTGTACGGCCAGAGTTTCATCATCACGAAGCCCAAGGCCACCAGCACACATCCCGCGATCAGCCCCATCCGAACGGGGATTTTTACCAGCACCCCCACCAGGTGCAGCCCGAACAGCACGATCACCGCTCCTGCCACCGGCGCCAGCGCCCCACGGTTCGCGCGCAGAAATTCTCCGACCGTTGTCGCTCCCGCTCCCAGCGATACGAAGACGGCGGAAAATCCGACCACGAAGCAGAGCGCGCTCCACAGCAGCGTGCTCTGGGCCCCTTCGCCCTTGCGCAGCCGGTCCACTCCGATGCCGGAAAGCATCGAGATGTATCCCGGGACAAGAGGCAGCACGCACGGTGAGAGAAACGAAATCAGTCCGGCGACGAACGCTCCGAGATACGTGATTTCCATTTCCGTTTGCATGGTTGCGTGATCGTGTTCCGCAGCGAAATCCGCCCACTCGCCCCGATTCTAACAATAGCTATCCATTGGATGCCCCGGAAACCCGGCCGGCTTCAAGCCAGCTCCGGCCTCCGGACGTGCCATTCCGTCGCGCCTTCGTACATTTTCGCGAGCTGCCATAACGCCTCCTCGCGGCCTTCGAATCCGATCAACTGGAGCCCGATGGGCAATCCCTCCGGCGTCGCCCCACAGGGAATTGAAATGGCAGGCGCTCCCCACAAATTCGCCGGACGGCATAACCGCAGCAGGGCGCCGCGCACCTCCTCTTCGGCGCCGCCAACCGTCACGCGTTCTTCGCCAATTTGCGGCGCCGGAATAGGCACAGTCGGCGCCAGCAAAGCATCCACACGGTGCTCGCATTGCAGAAACTCCTGCGTGGCCCGAGCGACCACGGCGCGCGCATCGAGGTAGTCTGCCGCGGTAATGCCCGCGCCCTTTTCCAGCCGTGCGCGTACGTCCTCCGAATATTCCGCGGCCCGCGCCGGAAAATATCCGGCCTCGCGGTGGTATTGATACGCCTCTGCCAGCGCAATCGGAAGGGATGCGCGATTTGCCGCGCTGACCTTCGCCAATTTCACCTTCGTGATCCGCACGCCGCACTTCTTGAACACGCGCATCGCCGTTTCCACCGCATCCATCACTTCCGGTGCCAGACGCTCGAAAAAATAATCATCCGGCCAGCCAACGCGCAGCCTGCCGGGCGAACGCCGCCGCGTGGTCCGCGCACGGCTGTCGCCGCGCATCGCCTGATAGAGCAGCGCCGCATCACGCAACGTCCGCGCAATCGGCCCGCAGTGATCCAGAGACGCGCACAGCGGCACGATCCCGTCCATCGGCACTGTGCCAAACGCCGGCTTAAACCCCGTCACGCCGCATAGCGCCGCCGGAATCCGGATCGAGCCTCCCGTATCTGTCCCCACCGCCGCCGCGCACATTCCCGCGGCGACTGCGATTGCGCTCCCGCCGCTCGAACCCCCGGGAATGCGGGCCAGGTCGTACGGATTGCGCGCCGGGCCAAAGTGAACGTTGT
Organism: Candidatus Acidiferrales bacterium; assembly: GCA_035624135.1. GTDB lineage: Bacteria > Acidobacteriota > Terriglobia > Acidiferrales > UBA7541 > JOPF136. Next base: position 5,528 of record DASPSB010000200.1, read on the forward strand.
TGCTGGTGACGCCAAAAGCGAACTCGTGCAGGTGCGTTTTGCCCAGCAGAATGGCTCCAGCGGTGCGCAACCGCGCCACCACGGTGGCGTCCTGCTCGGGGACGAAATTCGAGAGGATTTTCGAGCCTGCCGTCGTCCGCACGCCCCGCGTCCAGATGTTGTCTTTCACCGCTATGGGAATCCCGTGGAGCGGCCCGCGCCATCGGCCGTGTGCGATTTCCTGTTCCGCGCCTCGAGCCTCGGCCCGCGCACTCTCGCCCGTCACCGTGATGTACGCGTTCAGCAGCGGATTCAATCGTTCGATCCGCTCCAGGTACCGGCGCACCAACTCGACGGGCGAGAGCCGCTTCGCCCGAATCAGCGCCGCCAGCCGTTCGACCGGCAGTAAGACGAACTCGTCCTTCGAGGACGCGACGACCGCCCGTGGCGCCGCGGCCTCTCGCCGCGCTGCCGCTGCCCGCATGCTCAGTAGAATTTCTCCTGCCGGCGGACGTTCCCCGCCGTTCCGATGTTGGCGATGAGGAAGGAGACACGAAACTGGTTTTCGTCCCGCACCGTGGCCAGCGCCAGCCGGCGGTATTCAAAGGCCAGCCCGCAACACGAGCCGTTGTAGCTCGCCACCACGGACTGGTTCTGGATGAAATGGTTCACGAAGTCGTAGCTCAACCCGGTGGTCAGGTTGAAGCCCGGGCGGTTCACCTCGCCGTAGCCCGCCTGCAGACGCACCTGGTTCGAACGGGGCTGCAAGAGCGTGTCGCCATGCGTCAGGAAATGGGAGAGCGTGAGAAACGAGTGGTGGTAGGGTTTCACTTTCACCAGCGTCCCGGTGGCCAGCAACTGGTTATTCTGGGTGTCGTAATCCTGGAGCAGTTCGAACTCATAAGCGCCGCCCGGAGTCAGCCGCAGCTCGCTGGTCAGCGGCGAGAATCTCCTCTGTCCATCCGCGAAGGCGAAGGGCGAGAGCGAATCCAAGGCCTGGAACACGTTCCGCTGTCCGGGCACGAGCGCCCCGCCGAACGTCGGATCAAAATAATAGATTTGCGACAGTCGCCAGCTCAGCAGCTCGTTAGTGCTGTCCGAGGTCCCGTGGAACAGCCGTTGCGTCAGCGAGTACTCCACCTGGTTCGTGTCCGTCAGCGTATCGTTTTCGTCGAACCGCAGGATGCCGGCGAAATCGCTGATGCCGGTCACGTAGGTGTAGGTCGCATCCGGCTCGATCACATGCTTCCAGCGCGAGTCGCCGTCGCCGAAGACACGGTCGAACGAGGGCGGCCGCAGATCCACGGTCAGCTCCGCTGTTTTCTCCACCAGCGAGTTGTTCAGCACCGTGCCGCTCGACTCCTGCTCTCCGTAGCGGGTAACACGGACGGCAAACGTGGTGGTCAGCCCGATCCACGGCCCCCAGCGCAACGGCAGTGTGACCCGCGGCGCAATCTCGGTCCGCGACACAAAGTCCGGCGTCTCCAGGGTCGGGTCCGTCCGGCTCACCGCGTCCGCATAGGTATCGATTCCCACGTACACGGGCCATTTCCACGGCGCGATCTCCACGGAATCAAAACGCACCTCAGGCGCCGTGCGCAGTTCGATGGAGGTCTCCGGCGAAACACTGAAATAGTTCTTGTAACCGCTGGCGCCGAAATTCAGGCTGAACCCGTCAAAGTTTTTCGTGACGAAGGCCGTACTGGCCACCTCCGCGTTCACCGCCTCCGCGAAGGTAGATGCGAACGCCAGCCGAAACGTTAACGAAGTCAGCGTATTCAGGTCCGCCACCGCCCGCCAGCCCTGCGGCAGCTCCGCATCCATCGCGAAGTGCGACTCGTGCCCTCCCTGCGGGACGCGCACGCCATTCGCCCCCGGCAGCCCGCGGTCGTCCACTCCGAAAAAGTGGTAGGAGGCCGAAAAACTGTCGCTCGGTTTCGCCCGCAAATCCGCGATCAGGGCGGGGCCCCGCCGGCTGAACAGCTCACTGTTGATTGTAGTGTCGAACCAGGTGGCGGGCGCCCAGTAGAACGCATCGCCGAGGATGAAACCCTTCAGCGTGGATTGCCCTATCTCCGGAATCAGGAATCCGGACTGCCGCAGATGCCGCCCCACGGGAACACTCGCATACGGCAAATACAGGATAGGCATGCCCAGCAGCCGAAAATTCGCGTAGTGCAGCCGCGCGTTCTTATCGATCTGGATGTAGGCCCGCCGCGTGTAGAACTTCCACGTGGGACGGTCTGCTGGGCAGACCGTCACCCAGGCGTTGTACACCACGTAGTTCTGCTCGCTCGTCCGCCGCACTTCCCGCGCCGAAATCAGGAACGGGTTCTGGCTCACCAGCACGTTTTTGTTTGAAAGCCGGACGGCACGCACCGTCCCATGCACATGGTGAAACGTTCCCTGGCCGGTGCGCACGTTGTAGATTCCGTCAGTGGCCTCGAGGCTCTGCGTGTCGGA